>NZ_RHQO01000069.1:0-24510 GCF_003935475.1 Pseudomonas sp. p99-361
TCTCACAGGCCTCACTGGCCCGAAACAAACGTAGGAGCGAGCGCAGCTCGCGATGCGCCGCGCGGGCGGCGCTCGATTTGCGCACCACCACATCCCCCAAGCCAAGCACCCCGGGGCTACCCCGGTATCTCATGCCATGCGCCGTGCCGGTGAAGGTACGGCGATGGAGCGGCGTTGCCCGCGAGGCCGCGCCGCCCGCGCGGCGCATCGCGAGCTGCGCTCGCTCCTACGTTTGTTTCGGGCCAGTTATGCCTGGGCCAAGTGCGCGCGAACGCTTTGGTCCTTGTTTACATGCTGCAAATCACTGACGGGTCGATCCCTGCACAGGCTGACTATGCTGAGCGAGCAATTACCTACTCAAGGATGAACGCAATGCCTAACCCTCATGGCTGCAGGCTTCGCCGCGCACGATGCTCGGTGCCAGGCAGGCTTTATATGCTGACTACGGTCACTCATCGACGTAAGCCTTTGTTTCACGACCTCCGCTTCGCACGGTTGGTCATCCAAAACCTTCGTTACGCGGAAGAACAACACCACTGCCGATCGCTGACCTGGGTCGTAATGCCAGACCATGTGCATTGGCTGATTGAGCTGAAAGAAGTGACGCTTGGAACATTGATGCAGCGCTTCAAATGCCAGTCCAGCAATGCGCTTCAAAAGGCCGGGGCAAAGGGGAAGCCGGTGTGGCAGGCAGGTTACTACGACCGAGCCTTGCGCCGGGACGAGGATGTTTTCAAGGTCGCGAGATACATCGTTGCCAATCCGGTAAGGGCCGGACTGGTGACATCAGTTGGCGCATATCCTCATTGGGATGCAACATGGCTTTAAGGCATCACGATGGAGACGTATCGCACGCCGCCCGCGCCTCGCGACAGTTATGCCTGTGCGGATTGTGCACGAACGCTCCAGGGCATCGCGGGGCATACTAAGAACACAAAAAAAAGGGCGACCCGAGGGTCGCCCTTTTTACCGATCAAACAGAACTCAGTTCTGCTTGGCCATTGCTTCGCGCAGCAGCGCAGCCATGGTGGTGTCGGCAGCAGCTTCCGGAGCGTTTTTCAGGCTCTGGATAGCTTCACGCTCTTCAGCGTCGTCTTTCGACTTGATCGACAGGCTGATCACGCGGGACTTGCGGTCAACGCTGATGATCTTGGCTTCGATCTCTTCGCCTTCCTTCAGAACGTTGCGCGCGTCTTCAACGCGGTCACGGCTGATTTCGGAAGCTTTCAGAGTGGCTTCGATGTCGTCGGCCAGGGTGACGATGGCGCCTTTGGCGTCAACTTCTTTCACGATGCCCTTGACGATAGCGCCCTTGTCGTTGACAGCAACGAAGTTGGAGAACGGATCGTCTTCCAGCTGCTTGATACCCAGGGAGATGCGCTCGCGCTCTGGGTCAACCGACAGGATGACGGTTTCCAGCTCGTCGCCCTTCTTGAAACGACGTACGGCTTCTTCGCCGGTTTCATTCCAGGAGATGTCGGACAGGTGAACCAGGCCGTCGATGCCGCCGTCCAGACCGATGAAGATACCGAAGTCGGTGATCGACTTGATGGTACCGGTGATCTTGTCACCCTTGTTGAACTGGCCGGAGAAGTCTTCCCATGGGTTGGACTTGCACTGCTTGATGCCCAGGGAGATACGACGACGCTCTTCGTCGATGTCCAGAACCATGACTTCCACTTCGTCGCCAACCTGAACGACTTTCGACGGGTGGATGTTCTTGTTGGTCCAGTCCATTTCGGAAACGTGTACCAGACCTTCAACGCCTTCTTCCAGCTCAGCGAAGCAGCCGTAGTCGGTCAGGTTGGTTACGCGAGCTTGTACGCGAGTACCTTCTGGGTAACGGGCAGTGATAGCTACCCATGGATCTTCACCCATTTGCTTCAGACCCAGCGAAACGCGGTTGCGCTCACGGTCGAACTTCAGAACGCGTACGTCGACTTCGTCGCCAACGTTAACGATTTCCGATGGGTGCTTGATGCGCTTCCAGGCCATGTCGGTGATGTGCAGCAGGCCGTCGATACCGCCCAGGTCCACGAATGCGCCGTAGTCGGTGAGGTTCTTGACGATACCTTTGACTTGCTGGCCTTCCTGCAGGGTTTCCAGCAGGGCTTCGCGCTCGGCGGAGTTCTCGGCTTCCAGCACGCTGCGACGGGAAACGACAACGTTGTTGCGCTTCTGGTCCAGCTTGATGACCTTGAATTCCAGCTCTTTGCCTTCCAGGTGGGTGGTGTCGCGCACTGGGCGGACATCAACCAGGGAGCCCGGCAGGAACGCACGGATGCCGTTAACGTCGACAGTGAAGCCGCCCTTAACCTTACCGTTGATAACGCCCTTGACCACTTCTTCGGCGGCGAAAGCTGCTTCCAGAACAATCCAGCACTCGGCGCGCTTGGCTTTTTCACGGGACAGTTTGGTTTCGCCAAAGCCGTCTTCGACCGCGTCCAGCGCAACGTGGACTTCGTCACCGACCTTGATGGTCAGTTCGCCAGCTTCGTTGTAGAACTGCTCGAGCGGGATGACACCCTCGGACTTCAGGCCAGCGTGTACGGTAACCCAGTCGCCGTCGATGTCGACAACGATACCGGTGATGATGGCACCCGGCTGAAGATTGAGGGTTTTCAGGCTTTCTTCAAAGAGTTCTGCAAAGCTTTCGCTCATTTTAATTCCTGTAGATTCGGGCGAAACAAACGCCCCTCGCCACATTCCAGACAATGTGGGTCTGTTTTAAGTAAAGGAACGCCGGCAAGACGTTGACTGGTGAACCTGCCTGCTTTCCTGGTGATCAGAGAAGGTCGCGCTGGGCGATCTCGCTCCTGATACGTTGCAACACCTGCTCGATGGACAACTCGGTAGAATCCAGCTGAATGGCGTCTGCCGCTGGTTTCAGCGGGGCCACTGCACGCTGAGTGTCGCGTTCATCACGCGCCCTAATCTCATCCAGCAGACTCGACAGACTAACATCTTCACCCTTGCCCTTCAACTGCAGGTAGCGGCGGCGCGCCCGCTCCTCGGCACTGGCGGTCAGAAACACCTTCAGCGGCGCGTCGGGGAATACCACCGTGCCCATGTCGCGGCCGTCGGCAATCAGCCCGGGCATTTCCCGGAAGGCGCGCTGGCGCTGCAGCAGCGCCTCACGCACGGCAGGCAGCGAAGCCACCATCGAGGCACCAGCACCGACGGTTTCGGTGCGGATGACCTGGCTGACGTCCTCACCTTCGAGAATGGTCTGCTGCAGCTTACCGGGCTCGGCGGCGATGAACTGCACATCCAGATGGGCGGCCAGCTTGGTCAGCAGCTCTTCGTTGGTCAGATCGACACCGTGGTTGCTGGCATTGAACGCCAGCAGCCGGTACAGCGCGCCCGAGTCCAGCAGGCGCCAGCCCAGTTCGCGCGCTAGCAAGCCGGCGACCGTACCTTTGCCAGAGCCACTCGGCCCGTCGATGGTGATGATGGGGGCCAGCGTATTCACGACTTGCCCTCTTCTGCCACGCGGATGCCCACTTCGGCGCACAGCGCCAGGAAGTTGGGGAACGACGTGGCAACGTTGGCGCAGTCATGAATGCGGATCGGCGCACTGGCGCGCAGCGAGGCCACGCTGAAGGCCATGGCAATGCGGTGGTCACCGTGGCCATGCACTTCGCCGCCGCCCAGCTGGCCGCCGTCGATGATGATGCCGTCCGGGGTCGGCTCGCACTTGATGCCCAGGGCAACCAGGCCGTCGGCCATCACCTGGATACGGTCGGACTCCTTCACCCGCAGCTCTTCGGCACCGCGCAGCACCGTACGGCCTTCGGCGCAGGCAGCGGCAACGAACAGCACGGGGAACTCGTCGATAGCCAGCGGCACCAGTTCTTCAGGGATATCGATACCCTTCAGCTTGGCCCCGCGCACACGCAGGTCGGCCACCGGCTCGCCGCCGACTTCACGCTGGTTCTCCAGGGTGATGTCGCCACCCATCAGGCGCAGGATGTCGATGACACCGGTACGGGTCGGGTTGATGCCGACGTGCTCCAGCACCAGCTCGGAGCCTTCGGCGATGGACGCCGCCACCAGGAAGAAGGCTGCCGAGGAGATGTCGGCCGGCACTTCGATGCGGGTGGCGGTCAGCTTGCCGCCAGACTGCAACGAGGCCACTGGGCCATTGCTTTCTACCGCGTAGCCGAAACCGCGCAGCATGCGCTCGGTGTGGTCGCGGGTCGGTGCCGGCTCGGTGACGGTGGTTTTGCCTTCGGCGTACAGGCCGGCCAGCAGCAGGCAGGATTTGACCTGCGCGCTGGCCATCGGCAGCGTGTAGGTCAGCCCCTTGAGCCGGTGGCCGCCGCGAATGGTCAGCGGCGGGCGGCCTTCCGGGCCGGTCTCGACCACGGCACCCATTTCGCGCAGCGGGTTGGCCACACGGTTCATCGGGCGCTTGGACAACGAGGCATCACCGGTCATGGTCACGTCGAACGGCTGGCCGGCCAGCAAGCCGGACAGCAAACGCATCGAGGTACCCGAGTTGCCTACGTACAGCGGGCCGGGCGGCGGCCTCAGGCCGTGCAGGCCAACACCATGAATGGTCACGCGGCCGTGGTTGGGGCCTTCGATGACCACACCCATGTCACGGAATGCCTGCAGGGTCGCCAGGGCGTCTTCACCTTCGAGGAAGCCTTCGACCTCGGTGGTGCCCTCGGCCAGCGAGCCAAGCATGATCGAGCGGTGAGAAATCGACTTGTCGCCCGGTACACGAATCCGCCCGTTCAGGCGGCCACCCGGTTGGGCCAGGAAAATCAGATCGTTGGCGTTCATAGCGTCCACATAGGCCCGACGGGCCAGGATTTTACTGAAATGCTCGCGGGCAACGCGTGCGCGGGTGAATACACCCAGCAACTGGTGCCCGTCCCCTTCAGCGATAGCGTCGCGCAAGGCGTCGAGATCACTGCGATATGTATCAAGTGTGCGCAGGACAGCATCGCGGTTGGCGAGGAAGATGTCATGCCACATGGTCGGGTCGCTGCCGGCGATCCTGGTGAAATCGCGGAACCCCCCGGCAGCGTACCGGAAGATCTCGAGGTTTTCATTGCGTTTGGCCAGTGAATCGACCAGGCCAAAGGCCAACAGGTGCGGCAAGTGGCTGGTGGCGGCCAGCACTTCGTCGTGGCGCTCGACCGTCATGTGCTCGACATCGGCATCCAGCGCGCGCCATAGGCGGTCGACCAGGGCCAGTGCGGCCGGGTCGGTTTCGGCCAGCGGCGTGAGAATGACCTTGTGCCGGCGGAACAGGGTGGCGTTGGATGCCTCTACCCCGCTCTGCTCGGAACCGGCGATCGGGTGGCCAGGCACGAAGCGCGGCAGGCGCCGGCCGCTCTCGTTTACAAAAACAGAGCGCGCCTCACGAACAACATTGCCCTTGGCGCTGCCGACGTCGGTGATGATGGCGTTGCCCAGGTCTAGCCGGGCCAGGCGCGCCAGAACTTTCTCCATGGCCAGGATGGGCACGGCCAGCTGGATGACATCGGCGCCCACGCAGGCGGTGGCGAGGTCTTCTTCGCAGCGGTCGACCACGCCCAAGGCTACGGCCTGCTTGCGCGAGGGGGCATCCAGGTCGACTCCGACCACTTCGCGGCACAGGCCGCTTTCACGCAGGCCCTTGGCGAACGAACCACCGATCAGGCCGAGGCCAACTACGACCAGGCGGTTGATGATGGGCGCGGGTTTGGTTTTTGCTGCATTTACCACTGGTGTGAACCCTGTTCAGAAATCGGGACAGCCTGCGAGACCGCTGGGGCTGCGTTGCAGCCCATCGCAGGCACGCCAGTTCCCACAGGGGCAGTGGAAACCTGGAGGCTTGCGCTGTACCTGTAGGAGCTGGCTTGCCGGCGATGGGGCGCAAAGCGCCCCCAGCGGCCCTGAATCAAAGCACTGCCTTCGGATACGAGCCCAGCACCTTCAGCGCCACAGCCTCCTGGCTGATCTGTTCGAGCACCGCCTTGATCAGTGGGTCGCGGTGGTGACCAACGAAGTCGATGAAGAACACGTAGGTCCACTTGCCGCTGCGCGACGGGCGGGTTTCGATGCGGGTCAGGTCGATGCCGTTCTGGTGGAACGGCACCAGCAGCTCATGCAGCGCGCCCGGCTTGTTGCTCATCGAAACAATGATCGAGGTCTTGTCGTCGCCGGTGGGCGGCACTTCCTGCTGGCCGATCATCAAAAAGCGCGTGGAGTTGTCCGGGCGGTCTTCGATCTTCTCGGCCAGGCGGGTCAGGCCATACAGGTTGGCAGCCATGTCACCGGCGATCGCCGCCGAGTTCCACTCGCCCTTCACGCGCTTGGCGGCCTCGGCATTGCTCGATACCGCCACCCGCTCCACATTCGGGTAGTGCGCGTCCAGCCACTTGCGGCACTGGGCCAGGGACTGGGCATGGGAATAGATGCGGGTGATGCTGTTGGTTTTGGTGCTCTCGCCCACCAGCAGGTGGTGGTGGATACGCAGCTCGACTTCGCCGCAAATCACCATGTCGTGTTCGAGGAAGCTGTCCAGGGTGTGGCTGACCGCGCCTTCGGTGGAGTTTTCCACCGGCACCACGCCAAAATTGACCGCACCGGCCGCGACTTCACGGAACACCTCGTCGATGGCCGCCATCGGGCGGCTGATCACCGCGTGGCCGAAGTGCTTCATGGCCGCCGCCTGGGTGAAAGTGCCTTCAGGGCCCAGATAGGCGATTTTCAGCGGCTCTTCCAGGGCCAGGCACGACGACATGATTTCGCGGAACAGCCGCGCCATTTCTTCGTTGCCCAGCGGCCCTTTATTCCGCTCCATCACCCGCTTGAGCACTGCTGCTTCGCGCTCGGGGCGGTAGAACACCGGCTTCTCGCCTTCTTTGAGCGAAGCGGTCTTGACCCGCGCAACCTCTTCGGCACACCGGGCGCGCTCGCTGATCAGCTCGAGGATTTTTTCGTCGAGGCTGTCGATGCGAACGCGCAGGGCTTTGAGTTCCTGTTCCGACATCAGCCGTGCTCCTTCTCGAATTCAGCCATGTAGGCCACCAGCGCTTCCACGGCGTCCAGGCCCAGGGCGTTGTAGATAGAGGCGCGCATCCCACCCACCGAGCGGTGGCCCTTGAGGTTGAGCAGGCCGCGGGCATCGGCACCGGCGAGGAAGGCCTTGTCCAGGCGTTCATCGGCCAGGCGGAACGGCACGTTCATCCACGAGCGGGCATTGACGCTGATCGGGTTGGTGTAGAACTCGCTGCTGTCGATGAAGCCGTACAGGCGGTCTTTCTTGGCCCGGTTGCGCTGCTCCATGGCCTCGACACCGCCCTGCTCCTTGAGCCACTCGAACACCAGGCCCGAGAGGTACCAGGAGTAAGTGGCCGGGGTGTTGTACATCGAGCCGTTGTCGGCCGACACCTTGTAGTCGAGCATGGTCGGGCAGCTGCTGCGGGCGTGGCCCAGCAGGTCTTCACGCACGATCACCACCACCAGGCCGCTGGGGCCGATGTTTTTCTGCGCGCCGGCGTAAATCAGGCCGAACTGCGACACGTCGATCGGGCGCGAGAGAATATCGGAGGACATGTCGACCACCAGCGGAACGTCACCGGTCTGCGGCACCCAGTCGAACTGCAGGCCACCGATGGTTTCGTTGGACGCATAGTGCACGTAGGCAGCGTTGATGGTCAGTTTCCAGTCGTTCTGGCCCGGAATGGCCAGGTAATCGTAGGCCTTGGCGCTGGCGGCGACGTTGACGTTGCCGAAGCGGCGCGCTTCCTCGATGGCCTTTTTCGACCAGATGCCGGTCTCGATGTAGTCGGCAGTGCCGTTTTCCGGCAGCAGGTTCAGCGGGATTTCAGCGAACTGCTGGCTGGCACCGCCCTGCAGGAACAGTACCTTGTAGTTGGAGGGGATAGACAGCAGGTCACGCAGGTCCTGCTCGGCCTTTTCGGCGATGGCCACGTAATCGTCGCTGCGATGGCTCATTTCCATCACCGACAAGCCCTTGCCATGCCAGTCCAGCATTTCAGCCTGGGCGCGCTGCAGAACAGCGGTAGGAAGCGCGGCAGGGCCTGCGCAGAAGTTAAAGGCTCGGTTGCTCACATCCACTCTCGCTCTGCCAAATGGTACAAATTCATTTCTTGCAGGCCGCACGCGCCTCTTTGTGGGAGCGGCCTTGTGTCGCGATAGGGCCGCGAAGCGGCCCCAGCTTTTTGCAGCGCCGCTGAAATCCTGGGGCTGCTTTGCAGCCCTTTCGCGACACAAGGCCGCTCCTACAAAAAGCTTGCTCGCACCCGGCCAGGCATTGCCTGCAGTTATCAGTCAAACGGGGCGACCTTGGTCGCCCCGTTCGGGTTTTACACCTGCTTACTCCTGCGGGGCCTCTTCGGCGCCTGCAGCTTCGTCATTGTCTGGCACTTCCGCCTCGACACCCTCCTCGCCCGCCTCGACCATATCGTCGAGTTCGTCCTCGGACGGTTCCTGGATCCGCTCCAGGCCAACCAGTGTTTCGTCGGCAGCCAGCTTGATCAAGGTCACACCCTGCGTGTTGCGGCTCAGGCTGGACACTTCGCCAACCCGGGTGCGCACCAGCGTGCCCTGGTCGGAGATCAGCATGATCTCCTCGCCTTCGTGCACCTGGATGGCGCCGATCAACAAGCCATTGCGCCCCTTGGTGCCCATGGCGATCACGCCCTGGCCGCCACGGCCGCGGCGCGGGAACTTGGACAGCGGGGTACGCTTGCCAAAGCCACGCTCGGAAGCGGTCAGGATCTGCGCGCCAGACTCCGGAATCAGCATGGAAATGATCTGCTGCCCCTTGCCCAGCTTCATGCCCCGCACGCCACGGGCGTTACGGCCCATTTCACGCACCACGCTCTCGGCAAAGCGAATGACCTTGCCAGCGTCGGAGAACATCATCACTTCCTTGGCGCCGTCGGTGATGGCCGCCGCAATCAGGGTATCGCCTTCTTTGAGCTTCAAGGCAATCAGGCCATTGGAGCGCGGGCGGGCGAACTGCACCAGCGGGGTCTTCTTGACGGTACCCGAAGCGGTGGCCATGAAGATGTACGCGCCGGTCGGCTCTGCCACCCACTCAGGGGTGTCGCCGTCTTCTTCGTCAACTTCCTCGGCCTCGACCAGCTCACCTTCGAGCACGGTGTCGTCGGCGTCTTCCAGCTCTTCGTCAAGGTCGGCGTTCTGCTGCAGCGCCTCGAGGTCCACCTGCAGCATGGCGGTGATGCGCTCACCCTCTTCCAGCGGCAGCAGGTTCACCAGCGGGCGACCACGGGCGGCACGCGATGCTTCCGGAATTTCGTAGGTCTTTTTCCAGTACACCTTGCCCTTGCTGGAGAACAGCAGCAGCGTGGCGTGGCTGTTGGCGACCAGCAGGTGCTCGATGTAGTCCTCGTCCTTCACGCCGGTCGCCGACTTGCCTTTGCCGCCACGGCGCTGGGCCTGGTAAGCGGACAACGGCTGGGTCTTGGCGTAACCACCGTGGGAAATGGTGACCACGCGCTCTTCTTCCGGGATCATGTCGCCGTAGTTGAGGTCGTGGCTGGCATTGAGGATTTCGGTGCGGCGGGCATCGCCGTACTCGGCGCGGATGGCCTCCAGCTCTTCGCGGATCACTTCCATCAGGCGCTCGGCGCTGTTGAGGATGCGGATCAGCTCGCCGATCTGCTCGAGAATTTCCTGGTACTCGGCCAGCAGCTTCTCGTGCTCCAGGCCGGTCAGGCGGTGCAGGCGCAGGTCGAGAATGGCCTGGGCCTGTTCCGGCGACAGGAAGTATTTGCCATCGTGCAGGCCATACTGCTCGGGCAGGTCTTCAGGGCGGCAGGCCTCGGCACCGGCGCGCTCGACCATCACCTGCACGGCACTGGACTCCCACGGCGTGGAAATCAGGGCTTCCTTGGCCTCGGAAGGCGTAGGCGAAGCCTTGATCAAGGCAATGACCGGGTCGATGTTGGACAGCGCAACCGCCTGGCCTTCAAGGATGTGGCCGCGTTCGCGGGCCTTGCGCAGCTCGAAGACAGTACGGCGGGTCACCACTTCACGGCGGTGACGGACGAACGCTTCGAGCAGGTCCTTGAGGTTGAGCAGCCGCGGGCGGCCGTCCACCAGGGCCACCACGTTGATGCCGAATACGCTCTGCAGCTGGGTTTGCTGGTAGAGGTTGTTGAGCACCACCTCCGGCACTTCGCCGCGGCGCAGCTCGATGACGATGCGCATGCCGTCCTTGTCGGACTCATCGCGCAGCTCGGTGATGCCTTCGATCTTTTTCTCTTTGACCAGCTCGGCGATCTTCTCGATCAGCCGCGCCTTGTTCAGCTGGTACGGCAGCTCGGTGATCACGATTTGCTGGCGGCCACCGACCTTGTCGATGTCTTCGACCTCGGAGCGGGCACGCATGTAGATGCGGCCGCGGCCGGTGCGGTAGGCCTCGATGATGCCTTGGCGACCGTTGATGATGCCGGCTGTCGGGAAGTCCGGGCCGGGGATGAACTGCATCAGTTCATCGACGGTGACTTCCGGGTTGTCGATCAGCGCCAGGCAACCGTCGATGACTTCGCCAAGGTTGTGCGGCGGAATGTTGGTCGCCATACCCACGGCGATACCGCTGGAACCGTTGACCAGCAGGTTGGGGATACGCGTGGGCATGACCGCCGGGATCTGCTCGGTGCCGTCGTAGTTGGGCACCCAGTCGACGGTTTCCTTGTGCAGGTCGGACAGCAGCTCGTGGGCCAGCTTGGTCATGCGCACTTCGGTGTATCGCATGGCCGCGGCATTGTCGCCGTCCACCGAACCGAAGTTGCCCTGGCCATCGACCAGCAGGTAGCGCAGCGAGAAGGGCTGGGCCATACGCACGATGGTGTCGTAGACCGCAGTGTCGCCGTGCGGGTGGTACTTACCGATCACGTCACCGACCACACGGGCGGATTTCTTGTACGGCTTGTTCCAGTCGTTGCCCAGTTCGCTCATCGCATAGAGAACGCGACGATGCACGGGCTTCAAGCCGTCACGTGCATCGGGCAGCGCTCGCCCGACAATCACGCTCATCGCGTAGTCGAGGTAGGACTGTCTCAGTTCGTCTTCGATATTGACCGGGAGGATTTCTTTGGCCAGTTCGCCCATGAGAAGCCTGATTCCTTTTTCTGGTGAAACTTCGCAGCTCCATCAAGGGCCGAACGAAGCTCGCCGCCGCAGCGCATAAGGGTGCGACGACTTACGACAAATCAATGAGTTGTGCCATGGATCTGCGCAATGAAGGCCGCCGTGATGGGCGGCCTTGGAAACTGCCGGATGTTACCACAAAGGCGGGTGTGGTGGGGAGATGCGGCGGGCAGCCAGAAGCAGGTTCGAATCTTGATTTCCTGGTGCCTGTGCCGGCCTCTTCGCGGGTTTACCGCGAAGAGGCCGGCACATTTGTCAATGCAGGCGCTTGCGGCACATCAACTGCGCCAGCTTGGCGGTATCCGGACGTTCGACAATGCCGCGCTCGGTCACGATCACGTCGATCAGGTCTGCCGGGGTCACGTCGAACACCGGGTTGAACACCTCGACCTCCGGGGCCACCCGGGTGCCGGCGTAATCCAGCAGTTCATCGGCCTCACGAACTTCCAGGGGGATATCCTCGCCGGTCGCCAGGTTCAGGTCGATGCTGGTGCTGGGCGCCACCACCATGAAGCGCACGCCATGGTGCATGGCGCTGACGGCCAGCTGGTAAGTGCCGATCTTGCCGGCCATGTCGCCATTGGCGGCAATGCAGTCCGCCCCCACCACCACCCAGGTGATGCCCTTGGTCTTCATCAGGTGGGCCAGCGCCGAATCGGCGCACAGGGTGGTCGGGATGCCTTCGTTGGTCAGCTCCCACGCGGTCAGGCGCGAGCCCTGCAGCCAGGGGCGCGTCTCGCCGGCATACACCCGCTCGACCATGCCTTCGAGGTAACCGGCACGGATCACCCCCAGCGCGGTGCCGAAACCCCCACTGGCCAGCGCACCGGCATTGCCATAGGTGAGCAGGGTCTGGGCGTTGCCCTGGTGGCGGCGGATCAGCTCGGTGCCGTGCTGGGCCATGGTCAGGTTGGCTTCACGGTCGCTTTCGTGAATGGCCAGCGCTTCGGCCTCGCACGCGGCCAGCACGTCTTCGTTCGGGCGCAGGCGCTGCAGGCGCTCGCGCATGCGGTTCAATGCCCAGAACAGGTTGGCAGCCGTGGGGCGCGCCTCGGCCAGGGTGAGAAAGTCCTCTTCCAGGTCCAGCTCCCAGTCACCACCTTCGGCCAGCCGCTCTTCCAGGGCCAGCACCAGGCCGTAGGCCGCCGCGATACCGATCGCCGAAGCACCGCGCACCGCCATGTCGCGGATCGCGGCTGCCACCTGCGCGACATTGTCGCAGGCCAGCCAGCACTCCCGGGACGGCAGCAGGCGCTGGTCGAGCAGGTGCAGGACGCCGCCCTGCCAGCGGATCGCGGTCACCTTCTCCGCCGCCAATAGTCGCTCGCGCATTGCCTCTCCCTGTCGTTCGGATATCAAAAGCCGGCGATTATAGCGAGCCTGGGGGCCGAGCGCTCGGGTATACTCCGGCCTTTTCGAGCGCAAGCCGCAAGCTACGAGCGGCAGGAAAAAGCGAATGCGTACAAGGTCTGCTTTTTCTTGCTGCCTGGGGCTTGCAGCTTGCAGCTTAATAGCCAAGCTTTTGAGGACTGCCCAATGAGCAACGTCGACCGCGCCGAAATCGCCAAGTTCGAAGCGCTGGCCCACCGCTGGTGGGACCGTGAAAGCGAGTTCAAGCCGCTGCATGAAATCAACCCGCTGCGCGTCAACTGGATCGACGAACGCGCCAGCCTGGCCGGTAAGAAGGTGCTGGACGTAGGTTGCGGCGGCGGCATCCTCAGCGAAGCCATGGCCCTGCGCGGCGCCAGCGTTACCGGTATCGACATGGGCGAGGCGCCACTGGCCGTGGCCCAGCTGCACCAGCTGGAGTCTGGCGTGCAGGTGGAGTACCGGCAGATCACCGCCGAAGCGCTGGCCGAAGAAATGCCTGAGCAATTCGATGTGGTCACCTGCCTGGAAATGCTCGAGCACGTACCCGACCCGTCGTCGGTGATCCGTGCCTGCTACCGCATGGTCAAGCCAGGCGGCCAGGTGTTCTTCTCCACCATCAACCGCAACCCCAAGGCCTACCTGCTGGCCATCGTTGGCGCCGAGTACATCCTGAAGATGCTGCCGCGCGGCACCCATGACTTCAAGAAGTTCATCCGCCCCTCCGAACTGGGCGCGTGGAGCCGTGATGCCGGCCTGCAGGTCAAGGACATCATCGGCCTGACCTACAACCCGCTGACCAAGCACTACAAGCTGAGCAGCGACGTCGACGTCAACTACATGATCCAGACCCTGCGCGAGGAATGAGCATGCGTTTGCGAGCGGTACTCTTCGACATGGACGGCACCTTGCTCGACACGGCGCCGGACTTCATCGCCATCTGCCAGGCCATGCTCGCCGAACGCGGCCTGCCGCCGGTCGATGACACGCTGATCCGCGGGGTGATTTCCGGCGGTGCGCGGGCCATGGTCGCCGCCACCTTCGCCATGGACCCCACAGCCGAAGGCTTCGAGGCCCTGCGCCTGGAGTTCCTCGAGCGCTACCAGCGCGACTGCGCAGTGCACAGCAAGCTGTTCGACGGCATGGCCGAACTGCTGGCCGACATCGAGAAAGGCAAGCTGCTGTGGGGCGTGGTCACCAACAAACCGGTGCGCTTCGCCGAGCCGATCATGCAGCAACTGGGCCTGGCCGAGCGTTCGGCGCTGCTGATCTGCCCAGACCACGTAAAAAACAGCAAACCGGACCCGGAGCCGCTGATCCTGGCCTGCAACACCCTGAACCTGGACCCGGCCAGTGTGCTGTTCGTTGGCGACGACTTGCGCGACATCGAGTCGGGCCGTGACGCCGGCACCCGTACCGCCGCGGTGCGCTACGGCTATATTCACCCAGAGGACAACCCCAACCACTGGGGCGCCGACGTGGTGGTGGACCACCCGCTGGACCTGCGCAAGGTGATCGACAGCGCGTTGTGCGGCTGCTGAAGCTGCAAGTTGCAAGTTGCAAGCGACAAGCTGCAGCAGCCCACATCGCCCAGCTTTTTCTTGTAGCTTGCAGCTTGCAGCTTGCAGCTTGCAGCTTGCAGCTTGCAGCTAAAACCCCCGAATCAAGGACAGAACCATGTTCGACTACACCGCCCGCCCCGACCTGCTCAAAGGCCGGGTCATCCTGGTTACCGGTGCCGGCCGCGGCATCGGCGCTGCTGCTGCCAAGGCCTACGCCGCACTGGGCGCCACCGTGCTGTTGCTGGGCAAGACCGAAGCCAACCTGAACGAGGTCTACGACCAGATCCTGGCCGCCGGGCATCCGCAGCCGGTGGTCGTTCCGTTCAACCTGGAAACCGCGCAGGCACATGAGTACGACGACCTGGCGGTCATGATCGAAGAGCAGTTCGGCCGCCTTGACGGCCTGCTCAACAACGCCTCGATCATCGGCCCGCGCACGCCGCTGGAACAGCTGTCAGGCGACCATTTCATGCGCGTGATGCACATCAACGTCAATGCCACCTTCATGCTCACCAGTACCCTGCTGCCGCTGCTGAAGCTGTCGGAAGACGCCTCGGTGGTGTTCACCAGCAGCAGCGTGGGGCGCAAGGGCCGTGCCTACTGGGGCGCCTACGGCGTGTCCAAGTTCGCCACCGAGGGCCTGATGCAGACCCTGGCCGACGAACTGGAAGGCGTGGCGCCGGTGCGGGCCAACAGCATCAACCCCGGGGCCACGCGCACAGCGATGCGGGCGCAGGCTTACCCTGGCGAGAACCCGCAGAACAACCCGCTGCCTGAAGAAATCATGCCCGTGTACCTGTACCTGATGGGGCCGGACAGCAAGGCCGTGAATGGGCAGGCGCTGAACGCCCAGTAACGGCCGAGATTGCCGGGGCCGCAGCGCGGCCCATCGCGGCCTTGCTTCGCAGCGGGGCGGGCCTACCCGGCGGCCAACGCCGGGCGCATACGCCCCTGCTGGCGCCCCTCAAGCTGCATGCACCGCTCCAGGAACAGGAACATGCAGTCGTAGCTCTTGCAGATCGCCCTGCGCAACTCGGTGCGCAAGCCCAGGCTGGGGTTCTCGCCGGCCAGGGTACAGATGATTTCCAGCGCTTCCCACGGGTGCGCATCGTCATACTGGGCGTGCATCTTCAGCCATTTCATCGCCCGTTTGCGCCCTTCCTCCGGGAAGCCCATGGCGTAGGTGTCGGTCGAACACACCACTGCCGACCATTCGCCCGTCGCGCCTTCGATGGCATAGTTGGTCGCGGCCATGGCAATGGCCAGGTTCTCGGTGGCACACACCCGCCAGCACCAGTCGTTCAGGCCGTTGAGCTCCGGCGGCACGTCCTGGGCCTGCAGGTCGTGCAGATGCACACCATGCGCCTGGCACCAGTTCACCCAGTAATCGGCATGGTTGAGCTCGACCCGGATATTGCGCATCAGCCAGCGCCGTGCCATGTCCTCACCCTGGTGCCGACCGTAGCGGGTCTTGGTCAGGTTGTGGGCCATGTACAGCGAGAACTGCTCCACCACCGGCCAGCCGCCAATCAGGTACTGGCGAATGGTCGATTGCTTCAGCAGGCCATCGCGCAGGCGTGCATAGAACTCATGCTCCACGACCCGGCGCTTGCTCTCGCGGCAATCTTCAATCAGTTGCTGAGCCCATTGAGGGTAACTGGCCGGGTCCATCAACGGCCCGATACGAACGAATGCATCAATCACTTTCAGCTCCTTGATCCTTGTGATTTCCAGCTAACGAAAGGTGCCAGGTGCACGCTGCAACAGAGGCCGGGCGGCGATCCGTTGGCGCTGCAGACTGTCACAGGTGAACACCTGGGGGCGTTCGATCAGGTAGCCCTGGGCGTAATCCACGCCAATTTCCTGCAGGGCCTGCTCGATCAGGGGCGTTTCGACAAACTCGGCGATGGTGCGCTTGCCCATCACATGGCCGATATGGTTGATGACTTCGACCATGGCCCGGTTGACCGGGTCGTCGAGCATGTCCTTGACGAAACTACCGTCGATCTTGAGGTAATCCACGGGCAAATGCTTGAGGTAGGCGAACGAGGACATGCCGGCGCAGAAATCATCGAGCGAGAAGCGGCAACCCAGGCCCTTGAGCTCGTTGATGAAGCGGATGGCGCTACCCAGGTTGGCGATGGCGCTGGTTTCGGTGATTTCGAAGCAGATCATCCGCGGCGGAATGGCGTACTCGACGAATAGCCGCTGCAGGTATTCCAGGAACTTGTCATCGCCGATGCTCGACCCCGACAGGTTGATCGCGCAGGTCGACAGCGGCCCTTCCCGCCCCTCGTCCAGGCACTGGCGGATGACCATGAATACATTGCGTACCACCCAGCGGTCCAGCGCCGTCATCAGGCCGTAGCGTTCGGCGGCCGGAATGAAGCTGCTGGGCAGGATGGTGCGGCCGCTTTCGTCGTGCAGGCGCAGCAGAATTTCGATATGGCCCGGCCCCTCGAAGGTTTTCAGCGGGGCGATTTCCTGCGCGTACAGGCAAAACCGGTTCTCTTCCAGGGCAACATGCAAACGCTGGATCCAGGCCATTTCGCCAAAGCGCATGGACAGCTCGCTGTCGTCGGCGTGGTACACCTGTACGCGGTTGCGGCCTTCTTCCTTGGCCATGTAGCAGGCCATGTCCGCGGCACGTAACGAGGCTTCAAGGGTGCTGGGGGCCTGGGCCATGTGCACCAGGCCTATGCTGACCGTGGTCACGAACGGGCGGCCTTTCCACACGAAGTGCAGGCTTTGCACCAGCTGGCGCAGTTGCTCGGCGATGCGCTCGGCCTGGTCGCTGGGGCAGTTTTCCAGCAGCACGCCAAATTCGTCGCCCCCCAGCCGCGCCAAGGTGTCGCCCTCACGCAGGCCAGACTGCAGCACGGCACAGATGTGCCGCAGCAGTTCGTCGCCAGCGGCGTGGCCGCAGGTGTCATTGACCAGCTTGAACTGGTCCAGGTCCAGGAACATCAGTGAATGCCGCCCGGCCTGGCGGGCCAGGCCATTGAGCGCCTGCTCCAGGCGGTATTCGAACTCGCGGCGGTTGGCCAGCCCGGTCAGGGCATCATGGGTAGCCTGCCAGGACAGGTTGGCAATGTACTGGCGCTCCTGGGTCATGTCGTGCAGCACCAGCACAATGCCGGCAACCTGCCCGTCATTGACGATTGGCGAGCCCACCAGGTTGATCGATACCGTGCTGCCGTCCAGGCGCTGGATCAGCCGCGCATGCTCGGCGCCGCCGTTGAGGCTGCCGTTTAGCACCTGTTCGACCAGGCTGGTGCCGTTTTCCTCGGCGTGCTCGTCGACCAGGCTGAACAATGCCGAAAGCGGTAACCCTTGGGCCTGGGCGGCCTGCCAGTGGGTGAGCTGTTCGGCGGCCGGGTTCATGTAGCCGATGCAGCCCTCCACATCGGTGGTTATCACCGCGTCGCCGATAGCCTGCAGGGTAATCTGCGCCCGCTCTTTTTCTTCCTGCAGGGCACTGGCGAAGGCCTGGCGCTGGGCCAGCAGCTTGCTCGAGCGGCGCCAGGCAATGCTGATCAGGAACATGGCCGTCAGCAGGTTGGTGAACAGCAGCACCCGCAGCAGCATGCGCGACCCTTCGCCCAGCGCATCGCTGAAGGCCTTGGCCGCCGGCGTTACCCCTTCGTTGATGCTCACGATGCGCGCTTTCCAGGCCTCGACCGCAGCGGCGTCCACTGGGCCTGCAGCGAAGCGCTGGTGCATCTCGCCTGCCAGCACATCCAGCTTCTCCAGGTAATCGTCACCGACATTCCAGTAGTCGATGGCGGTCTGCATGTAGCTGATGTTGCGGAAGTTGCGGTAGAACCAGATGATGCGTTGCACATCGTCGGCGTGGTTGCCGCCCTGGAGTACCGCCTGGCGCGCGGCTTCCAGGTCGGGGTGCGGCTGGTCGAGCAGCTCGCGCACCTTCTGGTCGCCCTGGGGCACGGTTATGGCCTGGCGATAGCGCTGATAGGTACCCTCGTCGCGGGTCTCGGCGTACAGGTTGAGGTAATAGATGGCATCTTTCTGCGCCTTGGACCACAAACTCTCGCCCGCAACGTAAGCGCGCACGGACGACAGCGTGTACAGGCTGAGACTACCCAGCGCCACCTGGAAGACCACGACGGCGATGAAGGGCCAGGTGATGCCCAGCAGCTTTGGCGCTTCGAGTGTGCGATGTCCCTTCATGGAGTCCCTGTCACAGAGCAGATAAGGCGCAAATCGACCCAGACAAGCACAGCGTAGGCCATTTGCCATCGCTGTGAAGGGGATTTTTATGACAAGGCAGCGGGGGCTTTGCGCAGCCTGGGTCGGCCCAGGATTCAGCTCTGTTGCAGATGCCCGTACAGCTTGGCATACAACCCACCTTCGGCAATCAACTGCTGGTGGTCGCCATCTTCCGCCACATGCCCACCATCGAACACCAGCACCCGGTCGGCCTGTTTCACGGCCGACAGGCGGTGGGCGATGATCAGCGTGGTGCGGCCACTGAGGAAGCGCGCCAAGGCCTGGTGCAGGTTGTATTCGGTGGCCGCGTCCAGCGCCGAAGTGGCCTCGTCGAGGATCACCACCTTGGGCTCGGCCAGGACCATGCGGGCGATGGCCAGGCGCTGGCGCTGGCCGCCGGACAGGCGCACACCCGACCGCCCCACCACACTGTCCAGGCCCTGCGGCAAGGCGGCGATGGTGGCGTCCAGCTGGGCGATGCGCAGCGCCTGCCAACAGGCCTCGTCACTGCAGTCACGGCCCATGGTGAGGTTGGCACGCACGGTGTCATTGAACAGCGATGGGTGCTGCAGTACCACTGCCACGTTTTCGCGCAGGGTTTCCAGGCCGATTTCCTGCAAGCTGGCCCCGCCAAAGCGGATGGTCCCGGCCTGGGCGCTGTACAAGCCCAGCAGCAGTTGTACCAGGGTGCTCTTGCCGCCGCCGCTGGCACCGACAATGGCCACCTTCTCACCCGGCGCGATCGACAGGTCGAGGTGGTCGAGCACGGGCTCATCGGCATAGGCAAAGCGCAGGTCACGCACCTCGATACCGACCGTGTCACGGCCGGCGAACGGGTCGCTGGCCGCCGGGTACTGCGGCTCGTCGGCCCGCGCCAGCAGCTCGTTGAGGCGGTTGAGGGCGCCGCCGGCGGCATAGTAGGCGTATTGCAGGTTGAGCAACTGCTCGACCGGGCCAATCATGAACCACAGGTAGCTGAACACCGCCAGCATCTGCCCGATCGACAGGTCGGAAAACAGCACGGTCAACATGGCCGCCGCGCGGAAAATGTCGATACCGAACTGGAACAGCAAACCGCTGGCGCGGCCACTGGCGTCGCTTTTCCATTGCGAGTCGACGGCATAGTCGCGCACTTCACGGGCACGCAGGCCCAACCGGCCGAGGAAATAGCCCTGGCGGTTGCCGGCACGTATTTCCTGTATGGCATCGAGGGTTTCCGCCAGGGCCTGGGTGAACCGCGCGGTGCTGTCGTTCTCGAGCTTTTTGAGGTGCTTGACGCGTTTGCCCAACTGCACTGTGAAGTAGATCACCAGCGGGTTGAACAGCAGGATCAGCAACGCCAGTTGCCAGTGCATCCAGATCAGGATGGCGGCCGTGCCGGTCAAGGTGAGCATGGCCACCAGGAAGCGGCTAAGGGTTTCGCCCACGAACTTGTCGAGGGTGTCCAGGTCGGTGACCAAGTGCGTGGTGACCGTACCACTGCCCAGGCTTTCGTATTCCTGCAGCGAAATACGCTTGAGCCGCTCGATCAGGCGGATGCGCAGGCGGTAGACGATGTCCTTGGCCAGGCCGGCGAACAACTTGGCCTGCACCACGTTGAAAGCCAACGCGGCCAGGCGCAGGCACAGGGTAAGGCACAGCATCAGGCCGATGTAGCCGGCGGCCACCTGCCAGCCCGACGGCAGCAGGTGGTTCATCCACTTCAGTGCCGCATCGCCATGGCCGAGCAGCACTTCGTCTACCAGCAACGGCAGCAACAGCGGGATGGGCACGCTGCAGCAGGCCGCGAGCACGGCGATCAGGTTGGCCGACCAGAGCTGCTTGCGGTGGTGCAGGGCCAGCCGGCGGATTTCCGCCCAGCTCAGCCGATCGGCCGCCGTGCAGGGCTTGCCCGGTACCGGGTCGGGGGACCCAGGCAGGTCAAGCACAGGTGGCCTGCTGCAGCCAGCGGCCGAGCAATGGTTGCAGGCGCTCCAACGGCTGGTAGCCGTTGGTCAACAGCGCCACTTGGCCGTTGCGCTCGGCGAGCAGGGTCGGAAAACCGGCGATGCCCAGGTCCTGGGCCCAGACGAAATCGGCCGCGGTGGCGGCGCGGGTATCGGCCTGGGCGAAGGTGGTGGCGAATGCGGCACGGTCGAAACCGGCCTGTTCAGCCAGGTCGACCAGCTGTGGTGCGGTGGTTACATCCATGCCCTGCTCGTAGAACGCGCGCTGGATCAGCGCCAGCAGCGGCCAGACGCGCTCGCCACCCAGTTCGCGGGCGCTGACCAGGGCCCGGCAGGCCGGCTCGGTGTCGTAGACGAAACCGTCCGGCATGGCCCCTTCGAAGCGGAACGCCTGGCCCGTGGCATCGGCCACCGCCTGCCAGTGTTCGAGGATGTACTTGCGCGTGGCGCTGTCCAGCGCACTGCCGCCGGTGCGCAGCCCGCCCACCACCAGGTGGGTGGGCACACCCGCCTCATGCGCCTGGGCGATCAGGGCCGCGGCCACTGGCGCGAAACCCCAGCACCAGGAGCACATCGGGTCCATCACATAGATCAGGCGGGCAGACATGCATCAGGCCTCGGCTTTGTAGTTGTAACCGATCGGGTGCGGCAGGTTGCGCGCCTTGGCCAGCTCGATCTGCTTCTGCCGGTCGATGGCGCTGCGGCGGGTCTTTTCGCTCAGGGTGTCCCAGCAATGCGGGCAGCTGACACCTGGCGAATAGTGCTCGGACGCGCGCTCCTGAGCATTGATCGGGTGGCGGCAGGCGTGGCACTGGTCGTACTCGCCTTCGCTCAGGTCATGGCGCACCGTGACGCGGTTGTCGAAGACGAAGCAGTCACCATCCCACAGGCTTTGTTCCTGAGGCACTTCCTCGAAGTACTTCAGGATGCCGCCCTTGAGATGATAGACCTCCTCGAAGCCTTCACCGAGCATATAGCTGGAGGCTTTTTCGCAGCGGATGCCGCCCGTGCAGAACATGGCCACCTTCTTGTGCTTGCTGGGGTCGAAGTTGGCCTTGATGTACTCGGGGAACTCGCGGAAGGTTTCGGTCTTGGGGTCGATGGCGCCCTTGAAGGTGCCAATGGCCACTTCGTAGTCGTTGCGGGTGTCGATCAGCAGCACTTCCGGGTCGCTGATCAGGGCGTTCCAGTCCTTGGGCTCGACGTAGGTGCCCACGGCCTGGTTGGGGTCCACGCCGGGCACGCCGAGTGTAACGATCTCTTTCTTGAGCTTGACCTTGGTGCGGTAGAACGGCTGTTCGTCGCAGTACGACTCTTTATGGTCGACATCGACCAGGCGTGGGTCGCTGCGCAGCCAGGCCAGCAGGCCGTCGATACCTTCGCGGGTGGCCGACACGGTGCCGTTGATGCCCTCATGGGCCAGCAGCAGGGTGCCCTTGACCTGGTTGTCGAGCATGGCTTTGAGCAGTGGCTCGCGCAACTCGACGTAGTCTTGCAGGGTAACGAACTTGTACAGCGCCGCGACGACGATGGCTTGGGACATGAAGCAGGTTCTCCAGGTGGTTGCCCTCGTAAGGGGCGGACCGGGTTTGACGGTGTGGCAAAAAAACAGGGGGCGCTCTGCGCCCCTTTCGCGACACAAGGCCGCTCCTACAAGGACCGCACCCGCCATCAAGCTGTGCAGTCGCTGTAACAGCGGCCTCGTGTCGCGAAAGGGCCGCAAAGCGGCCCCCGGATCTTGCAGGATTCTACCAGAACAACAGCAAGGTTTCAGTGCCCGCCGCCGGCGCATACCGGCGAGGCCGGTGCAGCGCCGACCTTGGCCCACTCTTCGCCGGTGTAGGTATGAATGGCCAGGGCGTGGATCTGGCCCATCAGCTCACCCATGGTGGCGTACACCTTCTGGTGGCGCTTGACGCTGTTCAACCCGGCAAACTGCTCGCTGACGATCACTGCCTTGTAGTGGGTCTCCTGACCACGACTGTGCATGTGGCTTTCATCGAGCACTTGCAGGTGTTGCGGCGCCAGGCTGGCCAGCTGCTGTTCGATACGCTGTTGCATGGTCATTGCGGCTTACTCACTTCTTCGCTGGGGCGGCGGCCTTGCCAGCGTTCGGGTCCAGCTCTTTGGTCATGTCTTCGAGCAGCTTGTTCACCACCGGTACGGCCGGCTCGAGGCTCTGCTGGGTCAGCTGCGCCGACTGCTGGGTGACCTTGGGCATTTCGCGCAGCACTTTCTTGCCCAGCGGCGACTCGTAGAACTTGACCAGGTCCTTGAGTTCCTGCTCGGTGAAGGTCTGGGTGTACAGGTCTACCATCTTCGGCTTCAGCTTGTTCCAGCCGATGGCGTTGTCCAGCGCGGCGTTGGCCTTGGCCTGGTAGCTTTCCAGCACCGGCTGCTTGCTGGCCGGGGCTTTGGTCTGGGCGAAGCGCTGGGCGAACATCTGCTGGACCTGCATGTACACCGGGGTGCCCAACTTGTCGGCGTTGGCCAGGGTCAGGAATTTCTCGGCAGCAGCGTTGTGGCTGGCGGTGGCAGCGAGTACCTGGCCGCTGGCGCAAACCAGGGCAACGGCGGCACAAAGGACACGGAGACGGGTCATTGCATTTCCTTCAGAGAGAGGGAGGCGGGTACCTCAGAGTAGAGCATTCTGCGCCGTGGTAGCGCGGTGCTCAAGTGGCACGACGAGCGACTGAACCGCTCGGTCGAATCAAGGCCTAAACTGCGAATTCGAACTACACAGGAGTGAGTACAGAATGAGCCGTATCGAGACAGACAGCCTGGGCCCGGTCGAAGTTCCTGAGCACGCCTACTGGGGTGCGCAGACCCAGCGTTCGCTGATCAACTTCGCCATCGGCAAGGAACGCATGCCGCTCGCGGTGGTGCACGCCCTGGCGCTGATCAAGAAGGCCGCGGCACGGGTCAACGACCGCAATGGCGACTTGCCGGCCGACATCGCCCGGCTGATCGAACAGGCCGCCGACGAGGTGCTGGCGGGCAAGCACGACGATCAGTTCCCGCTGGTCGTCTGGCAGACAGGCAGCGGCACACAGAGCAACATGAACGTCAACGAGGTGATTGCCGGGCGAGCCAATGAACTGGCTGGCCAGGGCCGGGGCGGCAAAACGCCGGTGCACCCCAACGACCACGTCAACCGCTCGCAAAGCTCCAACGACTGCTTCCCGACCGCCATGCACATTGCCGCGGCGCAGGCCGTGCAGGAAAAACTGCTGCCTGCCATCGGCGAACTGTCGGCCGGGCTGGCCGAACTGGCGGCGCGGCACAACAAACTGGTCAAGACCGGCCGCACGCACATGATGGATGCCACGCCGATCACCTTCGGCCAGGAGGTATCGGCTTTTGTTGCCCAGCTGGACTACGCCCAACGGGCCATTCGTGCCACCCTGCCGGCCGTGTGCGAACTGGCCCAGGGCGGTACTGCCGTGGGCACCGGGCTGAATGCCCCGCACGGTTTTGCCGAAGCCATTGCCGCCGAACTGGCAGCAGAGTCCGGGCTGCCGTTCGTCACCGCGCCAAACAAGTTCGCCGCCCTGGCCGGCCATGAACCGCTGACCAGCCTGGCCGGCGCGTTGAAGACCCTGGCAGTGGCCCTGATGAAGATCGCCAACGACCTGCGCCTGCTGGGCTCCGGGCCGCGTGCCGGGTTGGCCGAGGTACGCCTGCCGGCCAACGAGCCGGGCAGCTCGATCATGCCGGGCAAGGTCAACCCTACCCAGTGCGAGGCGCTGTCGATGCTGGCGTGCCAGGTATTGGGCAACGATGCGGCGATCGGCTTTGCCGCCAGCCAGGGGCATTTGCAGTTGAACGTGTTCAAGCCGGTGATCATCCACAACCTGTTGCAGTCGGTCGAGTTGCTGGCCGATGGCTGCCGCAACTTCCAGCAGCACTGCGTGGCGGGTATCGAGCCCGACGCCCAGCAGATGGCCGCACACCTGGAACGCGGGTTGATGCTGGTGACCGCGTTGAACCCGCACATCGGTTATGACAAAGCCGCGGAGATCGCCAAGAAGGCCTACAGCGAAGGCAAGACCCTGAGGGAGGCCGCGCTGGAGTTGAAGTACCTGACCAATGAGCAGTTCGACCAGTGGGTAAGGCCGGAGAACATGCTGGCACCGGGTGGTAAAGGCTAAATTATTGATTGCCTGTACTGGCCCCATCGCTGGCAAGCCAGCCCACAGGGATCGCCTTAGGGCTGACAGGTGTTTGCCACAAGGTATGGCAGCGCCTGTTAGAGCGAG
>NZ_RHQO01000006.1:0-127113 GCF_003935475.1 Pseudomonas sp. p99-361
ATCTGGCACAGGGGTTACTGGCCCGAAACAAACGTAGGAGCGAGCGCAGCTCGCGATGCGCCGCGCGGGCGGCGCTCAATCTCACAGGCACTGAAGATGCAGCGGCTACCCTTGCCAGAAACCATAGAATCTCCCACAGATAGCTCGCCAGGCTCCAGGCCAGTGGCGATCGCTGTAGGAGCGGGTTTACCCGCGAAGCGGTTTAATTGGCCGTCAGGGTCTTCACACCTTCGGCAGTACCCAGCAACAGCAGGTCCGCCGGCCGCGCCGCGAACAGGCCGTTGGTCACCACGCCAACAATGGCGTTGATCTGTGCTTCCAGCTCCACCGGGTTGGTGATCTGCAGGTTGTACACATCGAGGATCACGTTGCCGTTGTCGGTCACCACACCCTCGCGGTACACCGGGTCGCCGCCCAGCTTGACCAGTTGGCGGGCCACGTGGCTGCGGGCCATCGGGATCACCTCGACCGGCAGTGGGAAGGCGCCCAGCACCGGCACCAGCTTGCTGGCATCGGCGATGCAGATGAAGGTCTTGGCCACTGCTGCAACGATCTTCTCGCGGGTCAGGGCTGCGCCGCCGCCCTTGATCAGGTTCAGGTGTGCGTCGCTTTCATCGGCGCCGTCCACGTAGAACTCCAGCTCGCTGACGCTGTTCAGTTCGTACACCGCAATACCATGCCCCTTCAGGCGCTGGGCCGTGGCCTCGGAGCTGGCGACGGCACCGTCGAAGGCGGTCTTGTGCTGAGCCAGGGCATCGATGAAGAAGTTGGCGGTCGAACCGGTACCGACGCCGACGACGCTCTTGTCATCCAGCTTGGGCAGAATGAAGTCGACAGCGGCCTGGGCGACGGCCTGTTTGAGTTGGTCCTGGGTCATGCGGGCTCCGGAAGGGGCAGGGCGGTTTCAAAGTTGCCTAGTATAACGGCTCGCACGGCTTTGCTGTGGTCGCCCGACGTAGCGCTGGGGTAGACTTCCAGCCCTTGTCCCGCGGCCCAGTGATGCTTTCCCGATGCTCGAACAGTACGTCAAGAAGATCCTCACCTCGCGCGTCTATGACGTTGCCGTCGAAACCCCGTTGCAGAGCGCCGGGCAACTGAGCAAGCGCCTGGGCAACCAGATTCTGCTCAAGCGCGAAGACCTGCAGCCGGTGTTCTCGTTCAAGATCCGCGGGGCGTACAACAAGCTGGCCCAGCTGCCCCCGGAAGAACTGGCCCGCGGCGTGGTCACTGCCTCGGCCGGCAACCACGCCCAGGGCCTGGCCCTGGCCGCGCGGGAAATGGGCATCAAGGCCACCATCGTGATGCCCAAGACCACCCCGGAGATCAAGGTCGAAGGCGTATGCTCGCGTGGCGGCAAGGTGGTGCTGCATGGCGACTCGTTCCCCGAGGCGCTGGCCTATTCGCTGAAGCTGGTGGATGAAAAGGGCCTGGTCTATGTCCACCCTTACGATGACCCGCACACCATCGCCGGGCAGGGCACCGTGGCCATGGAAATCCTGCGCCAGCACCCTGGCCAGCTGGACGCGATCTTCGTGCCGGTGGGCGGCGGTGGCCTGATCGCCGGTATTGCCGCCTACGTGAAGTACCTGCGCCCGGAAATCAAGGTCATTGGTGTAGAACCGGATGACTCCAACTGCCTGCAGGCGGCCATGGCCGCGGGTGAGCGCGTGGTGCTGCCGCAGGTCGGGCTGTTCGCCGACGGCGTGGCGGTGGCGCAGATCGGCCAGCACACCTTCGATATCTGCCGCCACCATGTGGATGAAGTGGTCACGGTCAGCACCGATGAAATCTGTGCCGCAATCAAGGATATCTACGACGATACCCGCTCGATCACCGAGCCTGCCGGCGCGTTGGGTGTGGCGGGCATCAAGCGTTACGTCGAACTGTACGGCGTGACCGGCCAGACCCTGGTGGCAATCGACTCCGGCGCCAATGTCAATTTCGACCGCTTGCGCCATGTGGCCGAGCGTGCCGAACTGGGTGAAAAGCGCGAGGCGATCATCGCCGTTACCATTCCTGAACGCCCGGGCAGCTTCAAGGCGTTCTGCCAGGCGATTGGCAAACGCCAGATCACCGAGTTCAACTACCGCAAGCACACCTCGGACGAGGCGCATATCTTCGTGGGCGTGCAGACCCACCCGGAAAACGACCCGCGCGCAGCCCTGGTGCAGCATTTGAGCGAGCAGGGCTTCCCGGTAACGGACCTGACCGACAACGAGCTGGCCAAATTGCACATTCGTCATATGGTCGGCGGCCACTCGGCCGGTGCCAGCGATGAAATGGTACTGCGCTTCGAGTTCCCGGAACGGCCAGGGGCGCTGTTCAATTTCCTCGACAAGCTGGGTGGGCGCTGGAATATCTCGATGTTCCACTACCGTAACCACGGCGCGGCAGACGGGCGTGTGGTGGCGGGCCTGCAGGTGCCGGAAGACGAGCGTCACCTGGTGCCAGCGGCACTGGCCAAGATTGGTTACCCCTACTGGGACGAAACCGAGAACCCGGCTTACAAGCTGTTCCTCGGCTGAGCGGCTAAGCTGGGCTGAAGGCCTGCTCAAGGACAACGCACACATGGAACATCTGACCACCCTGAAAACGCTGCACATCATCGCCACTGCACTCCTGCTGCTGGGTGCCCTGGGCCTGGCGGTGTGGACCGTGCGCGCCCGCCGCCAGGGCGATGCGCAGGCCTATGCCAAGCTGGTGCGCCGGCCGCTGGTGTTCGTGTGGCTGGTAATGGTGCTGTGCCTGGTAAGCATGCCGTTCACCGGCTGGTGGCTGGTGCACCTGGTCGGTTGGCCGCTGGGCCAGACCTGGGTGCTGGCGTCCAGCGTCATCTATACGCTTGGTGCGTTTGCCGTGTGGTGGCTGCTGGTGCGGCTGAACCGGCTGCGCAAGGCCGAGCCGGTAGGGTTGCGCTTCACCTTGGCGCTGGCGGTGTTCAGTGGCGTCTGCCTGCTGTCCATCGCCGGGCTGATGGGCGCCAAGCCAGTCTGACGAAGCAGCGGCCAACGCTTGCCTGCATCACCTTGCTTTCACCGAACAAGGAGTTGTCACGTCGCGGCACATAAGCGTGGCGGGCGCGTTGCTGCGCTCGCAAGCTTTGTGGAACAATGCGGTGACATGCGTTTGCGAGGTTGCTGCCGTGATCGACCCGGATGGTTTTCGCCCCAATGTCGGGATCATTCTCACGAATGATGCCGGGCAGGTGCTATGGGCTCGACGGATCAACCAGGATGCCTGGCAATTTCCCCAGGGTGGAATCAACCCTGACGAAACGCCGGAAGATGCCCTGTACCGCGAGCTGAACGAAGAAGTTGGCCTTGAACGCGATGATGTGGAAATTCTTGCCTGCACCCGTGGCTGGTTGCGTTATCGTTTACCGCAGCGCTTGGTGCGGACCCACAGCCAGCCGCTGTGCATCGGCCAGAAGCAGAAGTGGTTCCTGCTGCGCCTGGTCAGCAACGAACAACGGGTAAGAATGGACCTCACCGGCAAGCCGGAGTTCGACGGCTGGCGTTGGGTGAGCTATTGGTACCCGCTGGGCCAGGTTGTGACATTCAAGCGCGAGGTATACCGGCGCGCCCTGAAAGAGCTAGCACCGCGTCTTCTGACGCGCGACTGACGACGGAGTTCGACCCCGAGCCATGCTCAATACGCTGCGCAAGATCGTCCAGGAAGTAAACTCCGCCAAAGATCTCAAGTCGGCGTTGGGGATCATTGTCTTGCGCGTCAAGGAGGCCATGGGCAGCCAAGTCTGCTCGGTGTACCTGCTTGATCCGGAAACCAATCGCTTCGTGCTGATGGCCACCGAAGGCCTGAACAAACGCTCCATCGGCAAGGTCAGCATGGCGCCCAACGAAGGCCTGGTCGGCCTGGTCGGTACCCGCGAAGAGCCGCTGAACCTGGAAAACGCCGCCGACCACCCGCGTTACCGCTACTTTGCAGAAACTGGCGAAGAGCGATTCGCCTCGTTCCTGGGTGCACCGATCATTCACCACCGCCGCGTGGTCGGGGTACTGGTCATCCAGCAGAAGGAGCGTCGCCAGTTCGACGAGGGCGAAGAAGCGTTCCTGGTCACCATGAGCGCCCAGCTTGCCGGGGTTATCGCCCACGCCGAGGCCACCGGCTCGATCCGTGGCCTGGGCCGGCAGGGCAAGGGCATCCAGGAAGCGCGTTTCGTTGGCGTGCCTGGCTCGCCAGGCGCTGCCGTAGGGCGTGCCGTGGTCATGTTGCCGCCTGCCGACCTCGAAGTGGTGCCCGACAAGGCCGTCGATGACATCGACGCCGAGCTCAAGCTGTTCGAAAACGCCCTTGAAGGCGTGCGCGAAGACATGCGCAAACTGTCGGCCAAACTGGCGACGCAACTGCGCCCGGAAGAGCGCGCCCTGTTCGATGTGTACCTGATGATGCTCGAAGACGCAGCGCTGGGCGGCGAGGTGACCGCGGTCATCAAGACCGGCCAGTGGGCCCAGGGCGCCCTGCGCCAGGTGGTCGGCGAGCACGTCAACCGTTTCGAGCTGATGGACGACGACTACCTGCGCGAGCGTGCCTCCGACGTGAAGGACCTGGGCCGGCGTTTGCTGGCCTACCTGCAAGAGGCCCGCTCGCAGTCGCTGGTCTACGCCGACAACACCATCCTGGTCAGTGAAGAGCTGACCCCGGCAATGCTCGGCGAAGTGCCGGAAGGCAAGCTGGTCGGCCTGGTGTCGGTACTGGGGTCGGGCAACTCCCACGTTGCCATCCTGGCCCGTGCCATGGGTATCCCCACGGTAATGGGCCTGGTCGACCTGCCTTACTCCAAGGTCGACGGCATCGAGCTGATCGTCGACGGTTACAAGGGCGAGGTGTTCACCAACCCGAGCGAAGTGCTGCGCAAGCAGTACAGCGACGTGGTCGAGGAAGAGCGCCAGTTGGCCCAGGGCCTGGATGCCCTGCGCGAGCTGCCCTGCATCACCCCTGACGGCCACCGCATGCCGTTGTGGGTCAATACCGGCCTGCTGGCCGATGTGGCCCGGGCCCAGCAACGCGGTGCCGAAGGGGTGGGCCTGTACCGCACCGAAGTGCCGTTCATGATCAACCAGCGCTTCCCCAGCGAAAAAGAGCAGCTGGCCATCTACCGTGAGCAGTTGGCGGCCTTCCACCCACTGCCGGTGACCATGCGCACCCTCGACATTGGTGGCGACAAGGCGCTGTCGTATTTCCCGATCAAAGAAGACAACCCGTTCCTCGGCTGGCGCGGCATCCGTGTGACCCTCGACCACCCGGAAATCTTCCTGGTGCAGACCCGCGCCATGCTCAAAGCCAGCGAGGGCCTGAACAACCTGCGCATCCTGCTGCCGATGATTTCCGGTATTCACGAGCTGGAAGAGGCGCTGCACCTGATTCACCGGGCCTGGGGCGAGGTGCGCGACGAAGGCACCGACGTGCCGATGCCGCCGGTTGGCGTCATGGTGGAGATCCCTGCGGCGGTGTACCAGACCAAGGAGTTGGCGCGGCAGGTGGATTTCCTGTCGGTCGGTTCCAACGACCTTACCCAGTACCTGCTGGCCGTGGACCGCAACAACCCACGGGTCGCCGACCTGTACGACTACTTGCACCCGGCGGTGCTGCAGGCGCTGAACACCGTGGTGCGTGATGCCCATGGCGAGGGCAAACCGGTCAGCATCTGCGGCGAGATGGCGGGTGACCCCGCGGCAGCGATCCTGTTGATGGCGATGGGTTTCGACAGCCTTTCGATGAACGCCACCAACCTGCCCAAGGTGAAGTGGATGCTGCGCCAGGTGAACATGGGCAAGGCCAAGGAGCTGCTGGTCGAAGCCTTGAGCCACGACAACCCGCAAGTTATCCACAGCTCGTTGCAGCTGGCGCTGAAAAACCTGGGGCTGGCGCGGATGATCGGGCCTGGGGCCAATAAAACCCTGTAAGGGGGGGGTTGCCTGTTCGGGCCTCTTCGCGGGCACGCCCGCTCCCACGAAAGGCGCTGTTCAGACCGACAGCTCAACCTCCCCCAGGTGCCCACCAAGCGGCCCGAAACTGCGCTCGATCAGGCGCCTTCTGCCCTGATCATCCATAATCAGCACAGTACTCGCGCGTGTCCCATAACTCTGGCTGGCAATAAACACACTCGACAGCAGCTTCTCGGTCGCCATTCCCACGCCTGTGTCTGGTAGCTCACCGTCAGTTGCAGGCTCGCCATCGGCCAGCAGCGCCAGCAACTGTGGCGGCTCCGGCCTTTCCAGCAAGCTCTGCAGCCCGCTTCGGGCCTTTACCAGTTTCGGCCATGGGGTATCCAGCCCGGCATTGGACAGCCCGTACACCCCGGCTTCCAGCAGGCGCGGCGCCACGTCTGGGCCATGCAGGTAACCCAGCTGGCGCCCATCACCCACCAGCAGGTTGAACCCCGAATACTGCCCGCTACGGCTGGCCACCTCGTCCAGGTAAGCCTCAACCCCCAGCTCACCCCGTAGATACCCCGCCACCAACTCGCCGCGCGAGCGGGGGCCCTGCGCCTGCCGCGGGTCACGGATATTGGTCAGCGCCGCAAAGCGCCCCTGTGGGCCCACGCCCAGCCAGGTGCCACCGGCCTCCAGGTCCCGCCCGGCATGCACCCCGGGCGCATCCTCCCAGGCCGCCAGGGCCTGGGCAGGGCGGGCGTAGAATTCATCGCGGTTGGCCGCGACGATCAGCGGCAGGGCGTGCCCCGGCCGCCAGGCGAATACGATCAGGCACATCGGTCAGGCCTCTGTGTTTTCTGCCACTGTACCCACAGCTGCGGGCAGGATCCATCCTGACACAGACTTCACTAGAGCCTCGAACCCGGCTTCCGTTACCATGCCGGATTGATTTCTCGGGGATGCCGAATGGAATTCGTGCTCTATCTGCTGTTGGGCGCCTGTGCCGGCGTGCTGGCGGGGCTGTTCGGCGTGGGCGGCGGCATCATCATCGTGCCGGTGCTGGTGTTCAGCTTCAGCCTGCAGGGTTTCGACGCCTCGGTACTGACCCACCTGGCGGTGGGTACGTCGTTGGCGACCATCGTGTTCACCTCGATCAACGCCGTGCTCGAACACCACCGCAAGGGCGCGGTGCAATGGCCGATATTCGCCTGGATGACCCTGGGCATCCTCCTGGGGGCCGGTGTCGGCGCCAAGACCGCCTCGCTGATCCAGGGCCCGCTCCTGCAAAAGATCATTGGTGTCTTCGCCCTGGTCATCGCCGCGCAAATGGCCCTGGACCTCAAGCCCAAGGCCAGCCATGGTGTGCCTGGCAAGCCTGTGCTGGTCGGCGCGGGTGGGGTGATCGGTTGGGCCTCGGCCATTTTCGGCATTGGGGGTGGCTCGCTGACCGTGCCTTTCCTGACCTCGCGCAGCCTGCCCATGCAACAGGCAGTGGCCACATCCTCTGCCTGCGGCCTGCCGATCGCCATGGCCAGTGCCTTGAGCTTCATGCTGCTAGGTTGGCATGAGCAGCACCTGCCGCCCCACAGCCTGGGTTACGTGTACCTGCCAGCGCTGGTCGGCATTGCCGTGACCAGCATGTTTTTCGCCCGCTTTGGCGCGCGCCTGGCGCACAAGCTGTCGCCGCGCCTGTTGAAACGCCTGTTCGCAGCCCTGCTGTTCTGTGTTGGCCTCAGCTTTTTGATTTGAATCGAGAGGAAGTTCCATGCTGCCTTACCCGCAGATAGACCCCGTGGCCGTGGCCATTGGCCCGCTGAAAATTCACTGGTACGGCCTGATGTACCTGATCGGCATCGGTGGCGCCTGGTTGCTGGCCTCGCGTCGGCTGAACCGTTTCGACCCGACCTGGACCCGTGAAAAGCTCTCCGACCTGGTGTTCTGGCTGTCGATGGGGGTAATCGTCGGTGGCCGCCTGGGCTACGTGCTGTTCTACGACCTGCACGCCTACCTGGCCAACCCGACCTTGATCTTCGAGGTGTGGAAGGGTGGCATGTCGTTCCACGGCGGCTTCATTGGGGTGATGCTGGCAGCCCTGTGGTTCGGCAAGCGCAACAACAAGTCGTTCTTCGAGCTGATGGACTTTGTCGCGCCGCTGGTGCCGATCGGGCTGGGCGCCGGGCGTATCGGCAACTTCATCAACGCCGAATTGTGGGGCAAGCCGACCGACGTGCCGTGGGCGATGATCTTCCCGCCCTTCAGCGACCCCGCGCAACTGCCGCGCCACCCGTCGCAGCTCTATCAATTTGCGCTGGAAGGCGTGGCTCTGTTCGTGATCCTCTGGCTGTTCTCGCGCAAGCCGCGGCCGACCATGGCCGTGTCCGGCATGTTCGCGCTGTTCTATGGCATTTTCCGTTTCATCGTCGAGTTCGTTCGCGTACCGGACGCCCAGCTGGGCTATCTGGCGTGGGGCTGGCTGACCATGGGTCAGATTCTCTGCGTGCCGATGATCCTTGCTGGCCTCGGCCTGATCTGGTGGGCTTATAATCGCAAGCCCACGGCGAATCCCGCCTGATTAATCCCACGGCAGGGGCGATCCCCCTGCCGTATCTGCTACAGGTAAGCCATGAAACAGTATCTGGACCTGGTCCGCGACGTTATCGAAAACGGCACGCTGCAGGGCAACCGCACCGGCATCCGCACCATCAGCCTGCCGGGTGCGATGCTGCGTTTCGACCTGCAGAAGGGCTTCCCGGCCATTACCACGCGCAAGCTGGCGTTCAAGTCGGCGATCGGCGAGATGGTCGGCTTCCTGCGCGGCGTGAAGAACGCCGGTGAGTTCCGCGAGCTGGGCTGCAAGGTGTGGGACCAGAATGCCAACGAAAACGCCCAGTGGTTGGCCAACCCGTTCCGCCAGGGCCATGATGACCTGGGTGAAATCTATGGCGTGCAATGGCGCCAGTGGCCTGGCTACAAGCGCATCCCGCTGGGCAACCCTGCCGCTATCGCCATGGCCGAGCAGGCGGGCTTCCGCCGCATTGCCCAGGACGAGGAAGACGGTGTCGCCTTCGTCATCCTGTACAAGGCTATCGATCAGGTGCGCCAGTGCCTGGACACCATCGCCAACGACCCGGGCAGCCGGCGCATCCTGTTCCACGGCTGGAACTGCGCGCAGCTCGACGAGATGGCGCTGCCGCCGTGCCACCTGCTGTACCAGTTCCATCCGAATGTCGAGACCAGGGAAATTTCCCTGACGCTTTACATCCGTTCCAACGACCTGGGCCTGGGGACGCCGTTCAACCTTACCGAAGGTGCGGCGCTGCTGGCCCTGTTCGGCCGCCTGACCGGGTACACCCCGCGCTGGTTCACCTACTTCATCGGCGATGCCCACGTGTATGAAAACCACCTGGACATGCTCAACGAGCAGCTCAAGCGCGAGCCGCTGGAAGCGCCGAAGCTGGTGATCAGTGACCGGGTGCCGGCGTTTGCCGAAACGGGCAAGTACGAGCCCGAGTGGCTGGAGAAGATCGAGCCGAGTGATTTCTGGCTGGAAGGCTATGAGCACCATGCGCCGATGACAGCGCCGATGGCGGTGTAGGTCCTGGGATGGCCGGGGGCGCTTTGCGCCCCTTTCGCGACACAAGGCCGCTCCTACATCTGCAGCGTGAGCTTGAAGCCAGCACCCTAACCTGTGGGAGCGGGCGTGCCCGCGAAGCAGGCGACGCGGTGGCTGGCACCGGCTTTGCCGGTGTTCGCGGCTGAAGCCGCTCCCACGGGAGATCGTGTTCCTCAATGCCCGTGGCTGCGCCCCACGTGCGAATGCTCGGTTTCCGGCACCGTTACCGCACCATTCGTCTCCAGTTGCTGCAAGATCGCGCATTCTGCCCCCTGTGCGCTGCAGCGCCGGCGCAGTTCTATCAACTGCGCCTGCAACGCTACCAGCCCGTCGATGCGCGCCTGCACATGCTCGATATGCTCGTCGATCAGCGCGTTGACGCTGCCGCACGCGTCAGCCGGGCTGTCGCGCAGGCTTAGCAGGCTGCGGATTTCATCGAGGGTCATGTCCAGCGTGCGGCAATTGCGGATGAACGTCAGCCGCTCGACATGCGCCTGGGTGTAGAGGCGGTAGTTGCCGTCGCTGCGCGCAGGTGCGGGCAGCAGGTTTTCCCGCTCGTAGTAGCGGATGGTTTCCACCGCGCAGTCAGTGGCTTTGGCCAGTTCACCGATCTTCATTACCAAATTCCCCGCTAATGGCTTGACCCTATAGTGGCTACAGGGTGTTCACTTGGCAACAGGCTCACTTTAAGGACCCCCCATGAACCAGCCTGTCAGCCACGAACACAAGCACGGTCACCACCACGATCATGCCCATGGGCACAGCTGCTGCAGTGCCGAAGCTGCGCCGGCGCTGGTGCAGTTGAGCGAGCAGGCCAGTGGCCACGCGCACCTCAGCCGCTTCCGCATCGATGCCATGGACTGCCCCACCGAGCAGACCTTGATCCAGGACAAGCTCGGCAAGCTGGCTGGCGTCGAGCAATTGGAATTCAACCTGATCAACCGCGTGCTTGGCGTGCGCCACACCCTGGGTGGTACCGCCGAAATCGAGCGGGCTATCGACAGCCTGGGCATGAAAGCCGAGCCGCTGGGCGCCGAAGACGACGGCAGCGCCAGCGCATCGGCACCGGCGAAAACCCGTTGGTGGCCACTGGCGTTGGCGGGTACTGCGGCAATCGCCGCGGAAATCGTGCACTTTTCTGCGCTTGCGCCGGAGTGGGTGGTGGCCGCGCTGGCACTCGCAGCCATACTCGGCTGCGGTCTGGGCACCTATAAAAAGGGCTGGATCGCCCTGAAAAACCGCAACCTCAACATCAACGCCCTGATGAGCATCGCCGTCACGGGTGCGGTATTGATCGGGCAGTGGCCGGAGGCAGCCATGGTGATGGTGCTGTTCACCATCGCCGAGCTGATCGAGGCCCGCTCGCTGGACCGTGCGCGCAATGCCATCAGCGGCCTGATGCAACTGACGCCGGACATGGCGACGGTGCAGCAAGCCGATGGCCAGTGGCGTGAGGTGCCAGTGCGTGAGGTAGCCATCGGTGCACAGGTGCGGGTGCGCCCTGGCGAGCGCATTGGCCTGGACGGTGAAGTGACCAGTGGGCAATCCAGCGTCGATCAGGCGCCGATCACCGGCGAAAGCCTGCCCGTGGAGAAGGCGGTCGGCGACAAGTTGTTTGCCGGCACCATCAACCAGGCAGGGGCGCTGGAGTTCCGCGTGACCGCTGCTGCCGGGCAGTCGACCCTGGCCCGGATCATCAAGGCTGTGGAGCAGGCGCAAGGGGCACGGGCGCCGACCCAGCGCTTCGTCGACCGCTTCTCGCGCATCTACACGCCGGTGGTGTTCGCCATCGCCTTGGCCGTGGCGGTGGTGCCGCCGCTGTTCATGGCCGGTGCCTGGTTCGACTGGGTGTACCGCGCCTTGGTGCTGCTGGTGGTGGCGTGCCCGTGCGCCCTGGTGATCTCCACCCCGGTGACCATCGTCAGTGGCCTGGCCGCCGCTGCGCGCAAGGGTATTCTGGTCAAGGGGGGCATCTACCTGGAAGGCGGCCGCCACCTGGACTTCCTGGCCCTGGACAAGACCGGCACCATCACCCATGGCAAACCTGCCCAGACCGACGCCGAGGTGCTGGCGCCGCTGTTCGAAGGCCGCGCCCAGGCCTTGGCCGCCAGCCTGGGCGAGCGTTCGGACCACCCGGTGTCGCGAGCCATCGCCCAGTTCGGCAGGCAGCAAGGCCTGGCCTTGAGCGAGGTAGACGACTTTGCCGCCCTGGCCGGGCGGGGCGTGCGTGGCACCATCGACGGCCAGGTCTACCACTTGGGCAATCACCGCCTGGTCGAGGAACTGGGGCTGTGTTCGCCCGAGTTGGAGGCCCGCCTGGATGGGCTGGAGCGCCAGGGCAAGACCGTGGTCCTGCTACTCGACCCCAGCGGCCCGCTGGCGCTGTTTGCAGTGGCCGACACGGTCAAGGAAAGCAGCCGTCAGGCGATTGCCGAACTGCATGAGCTGGGCATCAAGACGGTGATGCTGACCGGTGACAACCCGCACACCGCCCAGGCCATTGCCGCCGTGGTAGGCATCGACCGCGCCGAGGGCAACCTGCTGCCGGCCGACAAACTGCAAAGCATTGAAGCCTTGTACGCCCAGGGCCACCGGGTGGGTATGGTCGGTGACGGCATCAACGATGCGCCGGCACTGGCCCGTGCCGAGATCGGTTTCGCTATGGCCGCGGCCGGCACCGATACCGCCATCGAAACCGCCGATGTGGCGCTGATGGACGATGACTTGCGGAAAATCCCGGCCTTCGTTCGGTTGTCGCGGCAAAGCGGGGCGATCCTGCTGCAGAACATCGTTCTGGCGCTGGGCATCAAGGCCATATTCCTGGCGATCACCTTTGCCGGCATGGCCACCCTGTGGATGGCGGTATTTGCCGACATGGGCGTGAGCCTTCTGGTGGTGTTCAACGGTTTGCGCCTGCTGCGCAAATAAGGGCCTGCCTGGTGCGTATGGGGCGGTTCAGGCTCGCCGCCCGTTCAGAACTGAGACACCAGCGCCTCCAGCTGTTCCTGGCGCTCGGCCTGGTTCAGCTTCGCCCCCGGGTTCAGGGTGGACCACTGTGGATGCGCCCGCGCCCTGACCAGTGCCTCTGGCAGCTTGCCCTCACGCCAGGCCTTTTCATCCAGTTCACCCAGCCTGATGCTGTCCTGCGCTGCATGCCCGCGGCTGTCCAGGGCCACCATCAACTGCTGCTGACGCAAGGCCAGCAAGCGCAACACCGTATCGTCCACGGTCAACTCGCGCTTGCCCTTGAGTTTGCCCAGCAAGCGCGCGCCATAGTTGCGCGCCGTCTGCAACGCACCGCCGGCCAGCGCCCCGGCCAGTGCCGCTGCCCCCAGGGTAAGCCCGCCAACCAGCAAGTCGACCCCGGCACCTGCCGCTGCGCCGGCGGCTACGCCGCTGCCCAGGCGTACGCCCAGCAGCTTCAAGGTTTCGGGGTTGAACAGGTCATCGCCCCAGCGCCCATCCAGCAGCGGCAGGTCGCTGGCGTGGGCATCGTCGCGGCGGAAGGCATACAGCTTGAGCAGGGCTTCGACACACCGTTGCTCACGCTGACGAATATCCTGGCGCAGCGCTTCGATGGCCCGGGCTTCGGCCGCCGGTTCGGCATCGACGCTGCGCCGGCAGGCAGCGCAGTCCAGCAGCAGTTCGGCAATCAGGCGCTTGCCGCTGTGCTGGCGGGCCAGGCGTTGGGCCTGCTGGTCGTCGATCAGCCGTTGCAAGGCCGGGCGGGCGCTTTCCAGCAGCAGGGCCAGGCTTTCGTACAGGCGGCGTTCGCCGTCCTCGGGTGGGGCTACGCTGTCGAACCGTACCAACGCGTGAAGGCCAAGCCGGGCAAGGGCTTCGCGCCATTGCGCCTCGCGGTGCTGGTGGCTGGCGACAAAGTTGAGCACCGGCAACAGTGGCTTGCCGCAACTGGCCAGCACCTCCAGTTCGTCGCGGTACTTGGCCAGCACTGGCTCGCGGGCATCGATCACATACAAGCCGGCGTCGCTGGCCAGCAACTGGCGCAGCACCTTGGCTTCCTGCTCGAAACGCTGGCGCGCTTCGCTGCCTTGCAGGAACCGCTCGAGGCGGGCAGGGCCGTCCAGGCGCTCGCCCGGGCGCTCCAGCCGCTCTAGGTAGTCGAGCAAGGCGATGGCGTCCTCCAACCCTGGCGTGTCGTAAAGCTCCAGTAACGGTTCGCCGTCCACCGACAGCCGCGCGCCTTCGACATGGCGAGTGGTGCTGGGGCGGTGGGACACCTCGCCGAAGCCCACGTCGCGGGTCAGGGTGCGCAGCAGCGAGGTCTTGCCAACGTTGGTGTGGCCGACCACGGCCAATTTCAGCGGCTCAGTCATGGCCATGCTCCAGCCAGGTCAGCGGTGAGGTGTCGGCATAGGGCAGGCCCAGCCGCTCAAGGGCTTCATGCCAGTCGCCCAGGCGCCGAGCGTCCAGCGCCTGGCCGGGTGCTGCCTGCAGCAGCCAGACCCTCGTGGCGCCAGCATTGCGTGCCAGGTCGGCGAGCAGCGCCAGGCTACCGCGGTCGGGCGAGCGGCGCGGGTCACAGGCGATGGCCAGGCGTGCCGGCGGAAAGCGGCTGAGTTGCTCGAGCAGGCGGTTGCGCGACTCGCGGCTGTCGAGCACACCGGCATCGGTCACGCTTGGGGGCAGGCGGGGTGGCCAGGGCCGCTGGTCGTCCAGTTCCAGGCCCACCAGCAGGGCGCCGCTGCTGGCGCTTTGCAACTGCTCGGCGGCGAACCCTGGCAACGCCTCGGGGGCCGCGTCCTGCACGCCGATGCGCTCGCTGCGCGGCATCAGCGCTTCGCGCAGTTGGGCGTAACCCGGCAGGCTCAGGTCCAGGGTCAGGCGCTGACGGCCCTGGCGCCAGCGCCACAGGCACAATCCGGCCAGCAGCACGCGGGGCAACAGGCCATATACCAGCACCACGCCGAGCAGCCAGCTGGCCCAGGCCTGGCGCGCCACGTCGAGGGCCGGCTGGCTGTCGCCACTGGCGCGGATCATGGCCTCGTCGGGCACGGCAAAGCCCAGCAGCGAAGGCAGCGCGCCCAGCGCCTGGGTGAGTTGGATGAACGGGTCGGCGGCGAGCAGGGTGGTTTCCCACACGAAGCCATAGCGACGGGTGGCCAGTAGAGCCAGCAGCATGCCCAGCGCGCAGAGCATCGCCAGCAGCCACAGGCTGTGTACCAGCAGGCCTAGCAGCCAGCGGTTGAGGCGCTGGCGCTGCAGCAGTACCAGCAGTGCCGGGCCCAGGTGCGCGGCCTTGGCATCGCGGGCGAAGCGCTCACTCAGCCATAGCCACAAACGGCCCAACCCCGCACCGTGTTCGCCGCTGAGGGCAAAACCAATGGCCCAGCCCAGCAGTGTCAGCAGGTTCAGCCCCAGCAGGCTGCCCAACGCCCAGAAGACGTTGACCGGGCGCTGGCCGTCGCCAAGCGCCGCCAGGGCCAGGCCGGCGCCGCTGAGCACGGCTAGCAGCAGCAGGGCCAGCACCGCCAGGCGTGCGCCCTGCTTCCAGTGGCGCAGGGCCGTGGCCATGCCGTCGCGTTCGGCCAGGAACAGCGCCCGGCTTTCGATGCGCGCCGCCAAGTCGCCGCCGCGCTGGCGCGCATGACGGTTGGCTGCCTGGTCTTCCAGCAGGCCGGCGTGTTCTTCGCGCAGGCGGACCGCTTCGGTCAGCCAGCGTTTGTCCAGTGGAGTCGGTGCGGTCACAAGGTCTTCCATTGCACAGGTCAGGGCAGAAGCATAACCCACACGCCCGGTGCTATCCTCGCTGGCATGAATACATCACTCCCCCTCAGCCTGATCGCGGCTCACGCCGAGAACCGTGTGATCGGCATCGACAATTCCATGCCCTGGCATCTGCCGGGGGACTTCAAGTACTTCAAGGCCACCACCCTGGGCAAGCCGATCATCATGGGGCGCAAGACCTGGGACTCACTGGGCCGGCCGCTGCCCGGGCGGTTGAATATCGTGGTCAGCCGGCAGCCTGGGCTGCAGCTGCAGGGCGCCGAAGTCTTCGGTTCGCTGGAACAGGCGCTGGTGCGGGCCGAACAGTGGGCGCGAGAAAAAGGCGTCGATGAGCTGATGCTGATTGGCGGGGCGCAGCTCTATGGGCAGGCGCTGGAGAAAGGGCTGGTCAGCCGGATGTACCTGACGCGGGTGGAATTGGCGCCAGAGGGGGATGCCTGGTTTCCCGAGTTCGACCAGGGGCAGTGGAAGCTGGTGTCGAGCGAGGCACAGGGTGAAGAAGGCAAGCCTGGGTATCACTTCGAGGTTTGGGACAGGGTTTGAGATTTCTGGGGGCCGCTTGGCGGCCCATCGCCGGCAAGCCAGCTCCCACAGGGATCGCATCAGGGCTGACAGGTGGTCGCCACAAGATATGCAGTGCCTGTGAGATCGAGCGCCGCGCGGGCGGCGCTCGATCTCACAGGCGCCGCATATCTTGTGGCAAACACCTGTCAGCCCTGATGCAATCCCTGTGGGCCCCGGCAATCTGTCAGGTATGGCTCAGCTCGGCATGTTCATCGTCGGCCAGCACGTCCTTGTCGGTCTCTTTCAGCAACTGGCTGGTGACCACCCCGGCAGTCATCGAGCCATTCACGTTCAACGCTGTACGGCCCATGTCGATCAGCGGCTCGACCGAAATCAGCAACGCCACCAGTTCCACCGGCAAGCCCATGGCCGGCAACACGATCAGCGCGGCGAAGGTGGCGCCGCCGCCCACGCCGGCAACCCCTGCCGAACTCAGCGTGACGATGGCCACCAGGGTGGCGATCCACAGCGGGTCGAAGGTATCGATGCCTACCGCAGGCGCGACCATGACCGCCAGCATGGCGGGGTAGAGCCCCGCACAGCCGTTCTGGCCGATGGTGGTGCCGAACGAGGCGCTGAAGCTGGCAATCGACTGCGGCACGCCCAGGCGGCGGGTTTGCGCTTCGATGTTCAGCGGAATGCTGGCTGCGCTGGAGCGGCTGGTGAAGGCGAAGGTGAGCACCGGCCACACCTTGCGGAAGAAACGCAGCGGGCTGACGCCGGTGGCGGCGAGAATGATGCCGTGAACCACGAACATCAGCGCCAGGCCCAGGTAGGACACCACCACGAAGCTGCCCAGCTTGAGGATGTCTTCCATGTTCGAACTGGCTACCACCTTGGTCATCAGGGCCAGCACGCCATATGGGGTCAGTTTCATCACCACCCGCACCAGGCGCATGACCCAGGCTTGCAGGGTGTCGATGGCCGACAGCGCACGTGCGCCTTTCTCGGCGTCGTCCTTGATCAGTTGCAGGGCCGCCAGGCCGACGAACACGGCAAAAATCACCACGCTGATGATCGACGTCGGCTTGGCCCGCGCCAGGTCGCCTACCGGGTTGCTGGGAATGAACGACAACAGCAACTGCGGGATATTGAGGTCGGCGACCTTGCCTGCATAGTCGCTGTGGATGACCTGCATGCGGGCGCTTTCCTGGGCGCCGGCCACCAGGCCCTCGGCGCTGAGGCCGAACAGGTTGGTCAGCACGATGCCGATCAACGCGGCAATGGCCGTGGTCAGCAGCAGGGTGCCGATGCTCAGCACGCTGATACGGCCCAGCGACGAGGCGTTGTGCAGGCGCGCGACGGCACTGAGGATCGAGGCGAAGATCAGCGGCATGACGATCATCTGCAACAGGCCCACATAGCCATTGCCGACCAGGTCGAGCCAGGCGATGGTGGCCTTGAGCACCGGGTGACCGGCGCCATACACGGTGTGCAGGGCCAGGCCGAAGAGTACCCCCAGCGCCAGGCCCAGCAAGACCTTCTTGGCCAGGCTCCAGTCGGTGCGGCGGGTTTGTGCCAGGCCCAGCAACAGGGCCAGGAATGCCAGCAGGTTGAGTGACAGCGGCAGGTTCATTGAAGCTCCAGCAGAGAAAGCAAAGGGTGGCATCGCGTCTGTGAGCGATTGCGAACTGAAATGCTAACAGCCTGAAAACAAACGACTTTATACCCAAATGGAATGTGCATAGTCGTTTATGGAATAACGCCATGTCGCAAATTGCAATGAACACGGCGTTTACTGCTGCCTGAAGGTCGGTGTGGACTGCCGCCCATCGGTCGGGTTGCACTAGCGTTGGCAGATCATTTCAGGAGATTCGTACATGAAAGTCGCCGTGAAAGCTGCCGCTATCGGCTTGTCCCTGCTGTTCAGTATCGAAACCTTCGCCACCGAGCTCAAGCACTGGCCTGCCGATGCAGCCAGGCAGCTCGACAGCATGATCGCTGCCAATGCCAACAAAGGTAACTATGCGGTGTTCGACATGGACAACACCAGTTACCGCTATGACCTGGAAGAAGCCTTGCTGCCGTTCATGGAAAACAAAGGCTTGCTGAGCCGTGACAAGCTTGACCCGTCGCTGAAGCTGATACCGTTCAAGGACACCGCCGAGCACAAGGAAAGCCTGTTCAGCTACTACTACCGGTTGTGCGAAATCGACGACATGGTGTGCTACCCGTGGGTCGCCCAGGTGTTTTCCGGCTTCACCCTCAAGGAGTTGAAGGTGCAGGTGGACGAACTGATGGCTTCGACCCAGCCGATTCCCAGCACCTATTACGATGGCGACCAGGTGAAGGCGATCGACGTGCAGCCGCCCAAGGTATTCAAGGGCCAGGCCGAGCTGTACAACAAGCTGATGGAAAACGGCATCGAGGTCTATGTGGTTTCGGCCGCCTCTGAAGAGTTGGTGCGCATGGTCGCTTCGGACCCCAAATACGGCTACAACGTGAAGCCGCAGAATGTGATTGGCGTGAGCCTGCTGCTCAAGGACCGCGCCAATGGCCAGTTGACCACCGCGCGCAAGCAGATCAGTGCCGGGCACTACGACGCCAAAGCCAACGAAGGGCTGGAACTGACCCCGTACCTGTGGACCCCGGCCACCTGGATGGCGGGCAAGCAGGCGGCGATCCTGACTTACATCGATGAGTGGAAGAAGCCGGTGCTGGTGGGCGGCGACACGCCAACCAGTGATGGCTACATGCAGTTTCATGGGGTAGACGTCGGCAAGGGCGGTATCCACCTGTGGATCAACCGCAAGGCCAAGTACATGGACCAGTTGAACGGCATGATTGCCAAGCAGGCGGCGGCGCAGGCCAAGGAAGGGTTGCCGGTGACGGCGGACAAGAACTGGGTGATCGTGACGCCGGAGCAGATCCAGTAAGGCTTGTGTAGAGTGGGCCGGCCTTTTCGCGGGCTCGCCCGCTCCCACTTGCATTGCATGACTTTCAGATGCTGTGCGGTCCCTGTGGGAGCGGGCGAGCTCGCGAACAGGCCGGTGCAGGCATAAAAAAACCGGCGCACAGTGCGCCGGTTTTCCTTTCATGCTTTCGAAGCCTTACAGCCCTTCGAGCATCGCCTTGTTACGCACAGCACCCTTGTCGGCACTGGTCGCCAGCAACGCATAAGCCTTCAGTGCGGTGGTCACCTTGCGCGGGCGGACTTCAGCCGGTTTCCAGCCTTTCTTGTCCTGCTCTACACGGCGCGCAGCCAGCTCTTCATCACTGACCAGCAGGTTGATCGAACGGTTGGGAATGTCGATCAGTACCTTGTCACCGTCGCGCACCAGGCCGATGGCGCCGCCTGCAGCAGCCTCCGGCGAGGCGTGGCCGATGGAAAGCCCCGAGGTGCCACCCGAGAAGCGGCCATCGGTCAGCAGGGCGCAGGCCTTGCCCAGGCCTTTGGACTTCAGGTACGAGGTCGGGTAGAGCATTTCCTGCATGCCCGGGCCGCCTTTCGGGCCTTCGTAGCGGATGATCACGATGTCGCCGGCCTTCACTTCGTCGGCGAGGATGCCGCGCACGGCACTGTCCTGGCTTTCGAAGATCTTCGCGGTACCCTCGAACACGTGGATCGACTCGTCGACACCGGCGGTCTTCACCACGCAACCATCCAGCGCGATGTTGCCGTACAGCACGGCCAGGCCGCCTTCTTGCGAATAGGCGTGCTCAAAGCTGCGGATACAGCCGTTCTCGCGGTCGTCGTCCAGGGTTTCCCAGCGGGTCGACTGGCTGAACGCGGTCTGGGTCGGAATCCCGGCTGGGCCGGCCTTGAAGAAGGTGTGCACGGCTTCGTCGTCAGTCTGGGTGATGTCCCATTTGGCGATGGCTTCTTCCATGCTGCGGCTGTGCACGGTCGGCAGGTCGGTGTGCAGCAGGCCGCCACGCGCCAGCGAGCCGAGGATGCTGAAGATGCCGCCAGCGCGGTGCACGTCTTCCATGTGGTACTTCTGGATGTTGGGCGCCACTTTGCACAGCTGCGGCACTTTGCGCGACAGGCGGTCGATGTCGCGCAGGTCGAAGGCCACCTCGCCTTCCTGGGCCGCGGCCAGCAGGTGCAGGATGGTATTGGTCGAGCCGCCCATGGCGATGTCGAGCATCATGGCGTTCTCGAACGCCTTGAAGTTGGCGATGCTGCGTGGCAGTACCGACTCGTCGTTTTCGCCGTAGTAGCGTTTGCACAGTTCGACGATGGTGCGCCCGGCCGTCAGGAACAGCTGCTCGCGGTCCGAGTGGGTGGCCAGGGTCGAGCCGTTGCCCGGCAGGGCCAGGCCCAGGGCTTCGGTCAGGCAGTTCATCGAGTTGGCGGTGAACATGCCGGAGCACGAACCGCAGGTCGGGCAGGCGCTGCGCTCGTACTCGGCGACTTTCTCGTCGGATGCGCTGGAGTCGGCGGCGATGACCATGGCGTCGACCAGGTCCAGGCCGTGGCTGGCCAGCTTGGTCTTGCCGGCTTCCATCGGGCCGCCCGAGACGAAGATCACCGGGATGTTCAGGCGCAGGGCGGCCATCAGCATGCCGGGGGTGATCTTGTCGCAGTTGGAGATGCACACGATGGCATCGGCGCAGTGGGCGTTGACCATGTATTCCACGGCGTCGGCAATGATCTCGCGGCTGGGCAGCGAGTACAGCATGCCGTCGTGGCCCATGGCGATGCCGTCGTCGACCGCGATGGTGTTGAATTCCTTGGCCACGCCACCGGCGCGTTCGATTTCGCGGGCGACCAGCTGGCCCAAGTCCTTCAGGTGCACGTGGCCCGGGACGAACTGGGTGAACGAGTTGGCGATGGCGATGATCGGTTTCTTGAAGTCTTCGTCCTTCATGCCGGTGGCGCGCCACAGGGCACGGGCGCCGGCCATGTTGCGGCCCTGGGTGGAAGTCTTGGAACGATAATCAGGCATGAAACACTCCTGGCGGCTTAATCAGGTCACAAAAAGGGGAGTGAGCTTCTCTTGTCCTTTGTACCGCAGGCCGGTTGCCACTGGCACGGATGAGGCCGAAGACTGCGCGGGATCGCCGCGGGCTTGACCAGAGCTCATAAACCCGCCGGGGATGACTGGCGATGAATAGGCCGATTCTACACCCCTGGCGCGGCGAGGGAATGCTTCAGATACAAGTGGCTAGCTACAAGCTACAAGCTACAAGCTACAAGACAGAGCCGACTTGGCGCGCTTGCAGCTTGCAGCTTGCCGCTAGCTGTTGGGCAGCAACCGGCAGGTGATGCTCTTGATGTAGCGGGTTTCGGCAATGGCCGGGTGCACCGGGTGGTCGGGGCCCTGGCCGCCGCGCTCGAGCAGCTGCAGGTTGCGGTCCAGGTGGCGGGCGCTGGTCAGCAGGATGTTGTGCAGGTCGTCCTCGGGCAGGTGCATGGAGCACGAGGCGCTGACCAGGATGCCGTCCTTGCTCAGCATGCGCATGGCCTGTTCGTTCAGCCGGCGGTAGGCCGCCTCGCCGTTTTTCAGGTCTTTCTTGCGCTTGATGAACGCGGGTGGGTCGGCAATGATCACGTCGAAGCGTTCTTCGGCAGCCTTCAGTTCGCGCAGGGCTTCGAACACATCGCCTTCGATGCAGGTCAGCTTTTCGCCGATGCCGTTCAGCGCCGCGTTACGCTCCACGCCATCCAGGGCAAAGCCCGAGGCATCGACGCAGAACACTTCGCTGGCGCCGAAAGCACCTGCCTGCACGCCCCAGCCACCGATGTAGCTGAACAGGTCGAGCACACGCTTGCCCTTGACGTACGGCGCCAGGCGCGCACGGTTCATGCGGTGGTCGTAGAACCAGCCGGTCTTCTGGCCTTCACGCACCGGGGCTTCGAACTTGACGCCGTTCTCTTCCAGCGGCACCCAGTCCGGCACCTCGCCGTAGACGGTCTCCACATAGCGCTGCAAGCCTTCGGCGTCACGGGCGGCGGAATCGTTCTTGAACAGAATGCCGCTTGGTTTGAGTACTTGCACCAGGGCAGCGATCACGTCGTCCTTGTGCGCTTCCATGGTGGCCGAGGCCAGCTGAACCACGAGGATGTCGAAGAAGCGGTCGACCACCAGCCCTGGCAGCAGGTCGGAATCGCCATAGACCAGGCGGTAGCACGGCTGGTCGAACAGGCGCTCGCGCAGCGACAGGGCGACATTGAGGCGGTGCACCAGCAGCGACTTGTCCAGCGGCAGCTTGATGTCGCGCGACAGCAGGCGTGCGCAGATCAGGTTGTTCGGGCTGAGTGCGACGATGCCCAACGGTTTGCCGTTGGCCGCCTCGAGAATGGCCTGCTGGCCGGCCTGGAAGCCTTGCAGTGGGGTCGCGCTGACATCGACTTCGTTGCTGTAGACCCACAGGTGGCCGGCGCGCAGGCGGCGGTCGGCATTGGCTTTGAGGCGAAGGCTGGGCAGGGACATGACGTCGCTCCGGGAAAAAAGAGCGGGATTATACCCTGTTGGCCGGCACTTCGGTTCGAGGTACGACAAAGCGCCGGCACGGCCAACTGGGTTAGAATCCACCGTCCTAAACGAGTGTGCACGTATGTCCCAAGAACTCAGCGCCGAACAGATCCAGCAAGCCTTGCAAGGCATCACCATCCCGCCGCAACCGCAGATCATGGTTGACCTGCAGTTCGAGCAGTACATGCCTGACCCGGACCTGGAAACCATCGCCAAGTTGATTTCCCAGGACCCAGGGCTGTCCGGCGCCTTGCTCAAGCTGGTCAATTCGCCGCATTTTGGCCTGTCCAACAAGATCGGTTCGATCCAGCGTGCGGTGAACCTGCTGGGCAGCCGTTCGATCATCAACCTGATCAACGCCCAGTCGATCAAAGGCGAGATGAGCGACGAGACCATCGTTACCCTCAACCGCTTCTGGGATACCGCCCAGGACGTGGCGATGACCTGCCTGACCCTGGCCAAGCGCACCGGTATCCAGCCCGCGGACGAGGCCTACACCCTGGGCCTGTTCCACGACTGTGGCGTGCCGTTGATGCTCAAGCGCTTCCCCAGCTACATGGAGGTGCTGGAAGAAGCCTATGCCAAGGCCGGCGGCGAAACGCGGGTGGTGGATACCGAAAACCGCGCCTTCAATACCAACCATTCGGTGGTCGGCTACTTCACCGCCAAGTCCTGGCGCCTGCCGGAGCACCTCACTGCCGCCATCGCCAACCACCACAATGCCCTGGCAGTGTTCCGCGACGACACCGCGCGCAACACCCAGAGCCAGCTGAAAAACCTGCTGGCGGTGCTGAAGATGGCCGAGCATATCTGTGCCTCCTACCGGGTGCTGGGCAACCAGGCAGTCGACCACGAATGGCGTGTGGTCGGCCCGCTGGTGCTCGATTACATTGGCCTGTCGGATTACGATTTCGAAAACCTCAAGCAGAACATTCGTGAGTTGGGCGGGCACTGACACATGCCGGAATTACCCGAAGTAGAAACCACCCGGCGCGGTATTGCGCCGCACCTGGAAGGCCAGCGCGTCAGCCGCGTGGTGGTGCGTGACCGGCGCTTGCGCTGGCCCATTCCCGAAGACCTCGATGTGCGCCTGTCGGGGCAGCGCATCGTCACTGTCGAACGGCGCGCCAAGTACCTCCTGATCAATGCCGAAGTCGGCACCCTGATCAGCCATCTGGGCATGTCGGGCAACTTGCGCCTGGTCGAGCAGGGCTTGCCGGCGGCCAAGCATGAGCATGTCGATATCGAGCTGGAGTCGGGGCTGATGCTGCGCTACACCGACCCTCGCCGTTTTGGTGCCATGCTCTGGAGCCAGGACCCGTTGCGCCACGAGCTGCTGCTGCGCCTGGGGCCGGAGCCGTTGACCGACCTGTTCGACGGCGAGCGGCTGTTCCAGCTGTCCCGTGGGCGCTCGATGGCGGTCAAGCCGTTCATCATGGATAACGCGGTGGTGGTGGGGGTGGGCAACATCTACGCCAGCGAGGCGCTATTCGCTGCCGGCATCGATCCACGCCGTGCGGCCGGGGGGATTTCCCGGGCGCGTTACCTGAAGCTGGCGATCGAGATCAAGCGGGTACTGGCGGCGGCGATCGAGCAGGGCGGTACCACCTTGCGCGATTTCATCGGCGGTGACGGGCAGCCGGGGTACTTCCAGCAGACCCTGTTCGTGTACGGGCGGGCCGGGCAGCCGTGCAAGGTATGCGGTACGGAGCTGCGCGAAGTGAAGCTGGGGCAGCGTGCGAGCGTGTTCTGCCCACGCTGCCAGCGCTGAGGCTACAGGTGATTGCCGTCCTGTAGGAGCGGCCTTGTGTCGCGATGGGGTGCGAAGCGCCCCCAAAATTTCAGCGTCTGCACAGAAACTTCGGCTTTAGCGCGGAAACCGCCGGGGCCGCTGTGCGGCCCATCGCGACGCAAGGCCGCTCCTACAGAAACCGCGCAGGGCGAAGGGTTCAGGCCTTGCCGGTAATACGCCGGTACTTGGCCATCAATTGCTCTTCGGTTTCCGGGTGCGCCTCATCCAGCGGGATGCAATCGACCGGGCAGACCTGCTGGCACTGCGGCTCGTCGTAATGACCCACGCACTGGGTGCACAGGTTGGGGTCGATCACGTAGATCTCTTCGCCTTGGGAGATGGCCTCGTTCGGGCACTCGGGTTCGCAGACGTCGCAATTGATGCAATCGTCGGTAATGATCAGGGACATGGGGACTCCGGCCGGGGCTCAGCGCCCGGGCATGTTCAACGCAATGGGCACAATTGTGCCGCATTCGCGCCCGCAGTGCACGCGGGCGCGACAATCAGGCGGTCAGGCTTGCTTCTTGAAACGCTCGGTCAGTGCCTCGGCCACCGCAGGGTGGACGAATTTGCTGATATCACCGCCCAATGCGGCGATTTCCCGGACCAGGGTCGAGGAAATGAACGAATAGCGCTCCGAAGGCGTCAGGAACAGGCTCTCGACATCGGGTGCCAGTTGCCGGTTCATGTTCGCCAACTGGAACTCGTATTCGAAGTCGGAAACCGCACGCAGGCCGCGCAGCAACACATTGGCGCCCTGTTCCTTGGCGAAATGCGCCAGCAGCGAAGAGAAGCCGATGACTTCGACATTGGGCAGGTGCTTGGTGACCTCACGGGCGAGCGCGACACGTTGCTCCAGCGGGAACAGCGGGTTTTTCTTCGGGCTGGCCGCCACTGCGATGATCACGTGGTCGAACAGGCGCGAAGCGCGTTCGACCAGGTCGCCGTGGCCTTTGGTAATGGGGTCGAAAGTACCCGGGTACAACACTCGGTTCATCGCGTCATCCTGGCTGGAGTGCGTTGGGGAGTCGGATGGTAGCGCAGCGATGGCGCCCCGGCCAAGTCATGCGGCCGGCTGATGGCACTATAGACAGGGCGTGTATTCGTTGTCATGCGTTGTGTGCCAGGCGGGTAGCCAACGCTTCGCTGAACCTGGCGCTGATGGCATACACCGACAGCTGCGGGTTGGCGCCGATGCTGGTGGGGAACAGCGAGCCGTCGTGAACCGACAGGTTTTCCAGCTGGTGATGGCGGCCCAGGCTGTCGCACACCGCCTGGCGCGGGTCTTCGCCCATGGCGCAACCACCCATCACATGGGCGCTGCCCAGGCGCGTACGGAAAGGCTCCAAAGCTAGGCGGTCGATCATGGCCAAGGCCTGTTCCAGGCTGGCAGCGGCGCTGGCATCGCTGTGCACCGGGGTTACCTCGGCCGCGCCGGCGGCGAACTGGACCTGCGCCATGCTGCGGTAGGCGCGCCGCAAGCCGTCACGCAGGTAGTCGGTGACCGGATAATCGAGCACGGGGGAGCCGTCGCCGCGCAGTTCAACGCTGCCGCCCTGGCTTTGCGGGTGAAACCCGTCGCGCAGCAAGGCCAGCATGACATGGGTATTGGGCAGTGCGGCCATGCGCCGGGCATTGTCCTGGCCATGGCCACCCAGCAGGGTGCTGGCCAGGGCCGGGTGCAGCGGCGGTACTTCGAGCTTGTAGCCCACCGGCCCCTCCGTGCCGTGCTGCCACTGGAAATGGTCGCTGTAGATCGACTGCGGCGCGCCGTAGTAGGGGTCGATGCGCTCGTTGAAGCGTGCGGCGCTGAAGTTGACCAGGTGCAGGAAGGTGCGTTTGCCCAAGCGGCCATGCGGGTCGGGGGCATTGGAGCGCAGCAGCAGGGCCGGGCTGTTGATGCCGCCGCCTGCCAGGATGTAATGGCGCGCGTGTACTGTCACTTGCCGACCTGTCGGGTGGATGCCTTGCGTATCCAGGGCCTGGCAGGTCAGGTGTTGGATGCGCTCGCCGTTGTGGCTGAAGCGCTCGGCCCGGGCCAGGTAAAGCAGCTCGCCGCCCTGTTCGAGGGTGGCGGGAATGCGCGTCACCAGCATCGATTGCTTGGCATTCACCGGGCAACCCATGCCGCAGTAACCCAGGTTCCAGCAGCCGCGCACGTTGCGCGGGATGACTGCCCAGCGATAACCCAGTTGTTCGCAGCCACGGCGCAGCACGTCGTTGTTGGCATTCGGTGGCAAGGCCCAGGGTGTGATCCCCAGCTCCAGTTCCATGCGCTCGAACCAAGGGCGCAGCTCATCTTCGCCGAGCCCTTGTACGCCATGGGTCGAGGCCCAGTGCGCCAGGGTCTGCGGCGGGGTGCGAAAGCTCGACGTCCAGTTCACCAGCGTGGTGCCGCCTACGGCACGGCCTTGCAGGATGGTAATGGCGCCATCCTTGCTCATGCGCCCCAGGCCCTCCTGATAGAGGCTGGCATAGGCTTCGTGCTCCAGCAGCTTGAAGTCGCTGCTGGTCTTCAACGGGCCTTCTTCGATCAGCAAGACCTTGAAGCCCGCGGCGCTGAGCCGCTGTGCGCTGGTGGCGCCGCCGGCACCGCTGCCGATCACGGCGATATCGGCGTGCAGTTGCAGGTCGTGTTCCAGGCGTGAGGCGTCGTGGGTGATCCAGCCGCGGTCGAGGCCTTGGCGAAACGGGTCAGGCACAGGCATTGGCGATGCTCTTGTCGTGTTCAGATTTTCGGTGGGCCGGGGTAGCCGCAGGCGGCCCAGGACTCGGGGCGCTCGTACCAGGCCATTTGCAGCAGTTGCAGCAGCGAGGCATGGCCCATGCGCAGCAGGTTCAGCGAGCTGCCCTGCCAGCGCTGCAGGAAAGCCTCGACCTGGGCGGGCGCGGCCTGGGCCCAGGCCCCCCAGATGCCGGTCAGTGGGCCGCGGGTCAGCGGCAGGCTGAGCACGTCGAACAATTGCCGGGTGAGTTTGAGCATCTCCGGCGACAGCGCTGCCAGCTTGTAATCGAGGCTGCGCAGCACCAGCGTATCGGTGGCCAGCGTGCCGCTGAGCAACACCGGTATCAGCGCACGCAGCAGTGGCAGGTCATCGTGGCGCAGCGCCTGAAACCCCGGCGCGGCCGTTTGTGCGCTGCAGCCCACCAGGCTGGCACCGGCCAGGAAGGTGCTCGCGGCAACGCTGAAACGCAGCAGGTCACGACGGTGCATGGCCCGGGCCTCAGCGGATGAACAACTTGTAGACCAGGCGCTGCAGGGCTTTGCCGTAAGGCGGGTAAATCAGCCGTGCGGCGTTGAAGCGTTGCTTGGCCAGTACCGCCTTGGCCTTGCTGAAGGTCAGGAAGCCTTCGTGGCCGTGGTAGTGCCCCATGCCCGAGGGGCCTATGCCACCGAACGGCAGGTCGTCCTGAGCCACATGCAGCAAGGTGTCGTTCAGGCATACCCCGCCGGAATGGCTGTGCTGCAACACCTGTTGCTGTTCGCCGCGGTCGTAGCCGAAGTAGTACAGCGCCAAGGGCCGCGGGCGCTGGTTGATGTAGGCCAGCGCGTCATCGAGCGTGTCGTAGGGCACCAGCGGCAGCAGCGGGCCGAATATTTCGTCCTGCATGACCTGCATGGTGTCGTTCACTTTGGTCAGCACGTGTGGCGGCAGGCGCCGCCCTTGGCGTGTCTCGTGGGCGTACAGGTCGGTCACCTGCGCACCTTTGCCGCGCGCGTCCTGCAGCAGGTGCTCAAGGCGTGCCAGTTGCCGGGGGTTGATGATGGCGCTGTAGTCAGGGTTGTCGGCAATGCGAGGGTACATGCGCCGTACGGCGGTGCCGTAGGCATCGGCGAAAGCATTCAGGCGCTCGTGCGGCACCAGCACGTAGTCGGGGGCGACGCAGGTCTGGCCGGCGTTGAGCGTCTTGCCGAAGGCGATGCGCTCGGCGGCTGTTTCCAGCGGTACGCTGGCCGACACGATGGCTGGGGATTTGCCGCCCAGTTCCAGGGTCACCGGCGTCAGGTTTTGCGCGGCCGCCAGCATAACCAGGCGGCCTATGCTGGTGGCCCCGGTGAACAGCAAGTGATCGAACGGCAGGCGGGCGAACGCCTGGCCGACCTCGACCTCGCCAAGCACCACACTGACCAGGTCCTCGGGAAACACCCGTTGCAGTAGGGCCTGCAAGGCCTGGCCAGTAGCCGGGGTGGCCTCGCTGAGCTTGAGCATGACCCGGTTGCCAGCGGCCAGGGCACAGGTGAGCGGGCCGATGGCCAGAAACAGCGGGTAATTCCACGGCACGATGATGCCGACCACGCCTAGCGGCTGGTAAAGCACGCGTGCGCTGGCCGGCTGGAATGCCAGCCCCACGGCCCGCCTGGAAGGGCGCATCCAGCGTTGCAGGTGGCGCTCGGCATGGCGTATGCCCTGCACCGAGGGTAGAAGCTCGGCCAGCAACGTTTCATCGGCGCTGCGCCCGCTGAAGTCGGCATCGATTGCTGCGATCAGCTGCTGCTGGTTGGCCAGCAGGGCCTCGCGCAAGCTTTTCAGCCACTGCCGCCGTTGTGTTGCCGGCGGCAGAGGGTTGCCGGCGAACGCCTGGCGCTGGGCGCTGAATGTCGCCTCCAGGGCGTGGTCGGCATGCACGGCAGGCAAGGCGATGGGCGAGGTCACGGCGGTCTCCTGGCTGAGCTTGAGGTTTCTAGAGTCTATACTCTAATTTCTGCGTTGGCGCGAGTATTACCCTTGCAGAGACCGGTGTATCAGCCGGGTGAATCGCCGTAAGATGAACCTTTATCAACGCCTGCAGACTGGGAGCTTGAGCATGGCCCCGCGCATGAAGACCCGAGAGCGCATCGTGCAGAACAGCCTGGAGCTGTTCAACCAGCAGGGCGAGAGATGCGTCAGTACCAACCACATTGCCGCACACATGGAAATTTCGCCCGGCAACCTGTATTACCACTTCCCTAACAAGCAGGCGATCATCGCGGTGTTGTTCAGCCAGTACGAAGAACTGGTGGACAGTTTCCTGCGCCCGCCGCAGGGGCGTGCGGCGACCGTGGAAGACAAGCGGTTCTACCTCAAGGCGCTATTGGCGGCGATGTGGAACTACCGCTTCCTGCACCGCGACCTGGAGCATCTGCTGGACAGCGATGCCGAACTGGCCGCCCGCTACCGGCGCTTCTCCGAGCGCTGCCTGCGCCAGGGCCAGGCGATCTATCGCGGCTTCGTCGAGGCAGGCATCCTGGCCATGGCGCCGGCGCAGATCGAATCGCTGACCATCAACGCCTGGATCGTGCTGACCTCTTGGGTACGCTTTCTCAGCACCACCCGCGAGCACTCCGCGCACCTGGGTGAAGAAGCCTTCATGCGCGGCGTCTACCAGGTACTGGTGCTAGAGCTGGGTTTCGTCACCGACAGTGCCCGCCACGCGGTGGACGCGCTGTGCCAGGAATTTCAGGTACCGTTCAACCAGGCCCTGGAGCTGTAGCCCGGGGCGCCAGTGTCATTGCTTTGTGCCATTGATCAGGAGATTGTCATGCCCCTTGCGCAATTGATCACCCCGCAACAATTGGCCGAGCGTCTGGGCTCGCCCAAATCGGTGATCCTCGACTGCCGCTTTGCCCTTGAAGATGTCGACTATGGTCAACGCAGCTATGCGCAAGGGCATATAGCCGGTGCGCATTTTGCCGACCTGGACCGCGATCTCAGCGGGCCGGTGAGCAAGGGGCGTACCGGGCGCCACCCGTTGCCCGATGCGCAGCGGCTGGTCGAGCGCTTGCGTGAGTGGGGTGTGGACAACGACAGCGAAGTGGTGCTGTACGACGACGGCCCCGGCGCCTTTGCTGCCCGTGCCTGGTGGCTGCTGGTCTGGTTGGGCAAGCGCAGCGGCGTGGCGATCCTCGACGGTGGCCTGAAGGCCTGGCATGCAGCGCACCTGCCCCTGAGCCTGGACCCTGCACCCAAGCGCCAAGGCACGTTCAGCGGCAAGCCAGACCCCGCGCTGCTGATCGATGCCGACCACCTGGCCAAGCGCTTGGGCAATGCAGACCTGACCCTGATCGATGCGCGGGCATTGCCGCGTTTTCGCGGCGAGGTGGAGCCCATCGACCCGGTGGCAGGGCATATCCCCGGCGCGCAGTGCGCGGCGTTTACTGACAACCTGGGGCCTGACGGGCGCTTTTTGCCGGCCGATCAGCTCAGGCAGCGCTTTGCCGAAAAGCTGGCCGGGCGGGCACCGGAGCACGTGGTGTCTTACTGCGGTTCGGGGGTGACGGCATGTCACAACCTGTTTGCACTGGCGCTGGCAGGCTACCCGCTGGGCAAGCTGTATGCCGGGTCGTGGAGTGAGTGGATCACTGATCCGGAGCATGGGGTGGCCACCGGCGAATAGGTACGTCTGCCGCGAGCAGGGCATGGAGGGACGTTACTGGCCCTCCACCAGCCACTGCGGAATCCGCCGTTCCAGGTAGTACCCGGGCCTGCGCAGGCTGCCATCGACAAAGCCCACATGGCCGCCGCGGCGGTGCAGCTCGAAACGGGTCTGGGGGGCCAGTTCCCGCGCGGTCGGCAAGCTGTGGCTGGACACGAACGGGTCGTCACTGGACTGAATGATCAGCGTTGGCGTGCGGTTCTGGCCAAGAAAGAAGTGGCTCGATGAGCGGCGATAGTAGTCGTGCACATCGCGAAAACCGTTCAAGGGTGCCGTGACCTTGCCGTCGAACTCCCAGAACGTGCGCAGGTTGCTCAGCTGGCCCAGGCGTTCGAGTTCGGCCAACCGGTCATGCTGGCCCTGGGCATGGAAGTGCCGCTGCTTGAGTTGTACATACGCCAGCATTTCGCGCATGAAGTGCGCCTGGTACACCTTGGAAAATCCCTGGCCGATGCGGTCTGCGCAGTGGTCCAGACGAAACGGTACCGAGACCGCTACCGCAGCCTCCAGCTGGCTGGCGACGCCGCTTTCACCCAGGTATTTCAACAACACATTGCCGCCCAGCGAATAACCCACCGCATACAGCGGTGCCAGTGGGCGCTGGGCGCGCAGGTGGCCGATGATCTCCGCCAGGTCTTCGCTGGCGCCGGAGTGATAGCTTCGGGGCAACAGGTTGGGTTCGCCCGAGCAGCCGCGCCAGTTCACCGCCACGCTGGCCCAGCCCCGCGCTTGCAGGGTTTGCTGCAAGCCCTTCACATAGGGTGAGTCAGAGGAACCGGTCAGCCCGTGCAACACCAGTACCAGCGGCGCCTGCGGCTGGTGCGGGCCATGCCAGTCCAGGTCGATGAAGTCGCCATCAGCCAGCCACAGGCGCTCGCGGTTGCGCGCAAGCGCTGGCAGCTTGCGCCACAGGGGGCCCCACAATGTTTGCAGATGCGGGTTGGACAGGCCGATGGCCGGACGGAAAGGGGCGCTGAAGCTAGGCATGCTGGGCGACTCGTGATGTGCCGGCCTAGAGTGCCACGAAACAGCGCCTTTGTACCTGCGCTATTGGTCGAGCGCGGTCGGTTTGGGTAATGGCAATTGCTCGGTAACCGGGCCGCTGGTGACGAATACCTGTGGGGCCTGCAACCAGACTTGCGCCGCTTCACGCAGGTTGGCAGGCGTAAGCGCCGACAGTCTAGCGAGGAAGGTGCCCAGGTGGTCTGGCGCCAAGCCCTGGTGGCTGTAGGTGGCCAAGGCCTGGGCCATTCTCGCGCGGTCTGCCAGGCTGTCGTGCAGTTTACCGGCGATCTGGTTCACCGCCATGTCGCATTCGGCCTGGCTGGGGCCGTGTTCACGCAGGCATGCCAGAATCGCCGACACCAGCGCGCCAGAGGCATCCCGGTACTGGGGGGCGATATCCCAGTGGATCTGCAACTGGCTGGCGGCATCCAGCGGCCTCAGGTCGCAGGAGATGGCGTAGGTGAGGTTGCGCAGGGTGCGCAATTCCTGGGTAAGGCGCGACTCGTAGCTACTGCCCAGGATTGCGTTGAGCAGATACAGGGCCGGGAACACCGGATCCTGGGCCGATACGTTCGTTGCAAGGGTGAGCGTTGCCTGGGTGGTACTGCTGGCCGCAGCGAGATTCAGGTCCAATGCCTGGTAGTCGGGAACCGATGGCGTGCGTTGCGCCGCCCAGCCTTGCGGCAGGGCCCGGACCAGGTCGTCGACAAGCTGCCGTGCTTCCTCGCGGGTCAGGTTGCCCACCAGGCCGATGTCGAGGTTGTTGGCCGAATACGCCTGTTGGTGGAACGCCCGGATCTGGTCATCGCCAATGCTGGCGATAGTCTGCGCTGTCAGGGTGGCCGCGTAGGGGTGGCCGCTGAAGATATGCGCGGTGGCCGCCTTGGTAATCCGCAGCAGCGGATGGTTGCCATACCTGGCCTGGCTGAATACGAGCCGTTCGCCGATTTTGGCCACATCGCCCGCGCGCAATGCCGGGCGGGCCAGCATCTCGGTCAGCAGTTGCATCGCGCTGTCGCGCAGTGCCGGCAGGCTCAGGGCGCGCAGGGTGACAAGGGCGCTGTCGTCGCTGATCCTCCTGCCCAGGATGGCGCCGAAACCGGCCATATCCTCGGCGAACCGCGTGGCGTCGAGTTGCCCGGTGCCTTGGTCGAGGCTGTACAGCACAAGTGCCGCAAGCCCAGGGTGGGCGCCGTCGAGTACGCTGCCTGCGCGAAAGCGTAATGCCAGGTCGAACATGGGCCGGTCATGGCGTGCGAGGAAGCTGACGCGGGTGCCTTCTGCCGTTCGCCAGTGCTCAGGGTGGGCCTGCAGGTCTGGAATGTGGCCAAGGTCGATACCCTGTGCCGAGCGCAGGTTGGCCATGGCCGCCAAGGCGGTGTCGTCAGCCGGGCCGTTGCACGTCAGCGGCAAGGGGGTTGGGGAGGGTACCTGGATCATGCTGTTGCTCCTGGCTGAAGGTAGCTGGTGGTCAACCGTTCGCGCCCCAGGTAGGCAAGTGCCACTTGCTGCACCTGTTGGCTGTCGAGGTCGCGGATGATCTGGATGTCTTGGTCCACGGCCGCGACGGCGATGCCGGCAGCGGCGGCCTCGCCGATTCGCTCGGCTTGGGCCACCTGGCTGTCAGTGAACAGGCGGCGGGCAAGCATGCGCAATTTCGCGCGTTCAAGCTCAGCAGTGGGCACCGCAGTGTTGCGCAGTGCTTCGAGGTGCTGGCAAACAGCGTGTGCAGCCTGTTCTGGCGTGCTGTTCATGCTGTTCACGTACGCTGACAGGGTCAGCAGCGTGTCACCCTGCAACAAGGGCTGATAGGTGATGCTGATGCCGGTGAGCAGGCGTTTGTCGCGCACCAGGTCACTGTAGAGCCTGGCGCTGAACCCCTCGGCCAGCACCTCGCGGATCAACGCGAGGGCAGGGGCGGTGACTGCATCCGCTGCGGTGGCCCTGCTCGGAACGTTGAACGACATGAACAGCCCTTCGCGTAACCCGGGCAGGCTCACGGTTTGCGTGCGCGCCTGCAGCGGCTGGTCTTGCCGTGGTACGGGGCGCTTCGGCACTGGCGCGCTCGGCAGGCCGGCGAAGTGCTGCTCTACCTGGGTGCGCAGGGTTGCCAGATCGATGCCGCCAACCACCACCAGCGTGGCGTTGTTGGGCCGGTACCAGGTTGCATACCAGGTTCGCAGCGTTTCCAGTCCTATATCGGCAAGGTCGGCCAGGGAACCGAAGCTCGGTTGCCCGTAGGCATTGCCGCCATGGGCCAGCGCCAGGTGAAGGTCGTACGCCTGTTGGTCTGGGTGGTTGTCCAACTTGAGGCGCCTTTCGTCCTCGACGGCTTTCTTTTCCCGGTCCAGTTCTGCCTGGCCGAAGGTCGCGCTGTTCATGGCATCGGCCATGATCTCCAATGCGATTGGCAGTCGAGCGACCGGCAGCGTTATCTCATACGCCGTCGCCTCTCCATGGGTGCTGGCATTGGCGTTGCCGCCCAGGCGGGCGATCACTCGCGAGTATTGGCCGGCGGCAAGTTTGCTGCTGCCTTCGAAAATCAGGTGTTCCAGGAGGTGGGACAGGTTGCTGTGGCCCGCGGGCTCATCGCTGGAACCCACGTGATACCAGAGTTGCACGGCGGCCAGCTGGCTGGTGTGGTCTGGCCGCAGGTAGACGGACAAACCGTTGCTCAGGGTGAAGTGCTGCAGTGGCAAAGGGGCGGCTGAAGCCACAGATGCCAGTCCTGCCGAGACCTGGTCGAGGGTGACGGGCGCAGGTGAAGTCATCGCTGAAGTGCTCCGGTTGTGTGAACCGCAACAGCTTCAGCGAAATGGCACCCTAGGCAGCGCTACATAGTTAGCCCCGCTGCCACAGCGCGTAATACACCTGGCCGGTTTTTTTCTCGCGATGCAAACGCCAGTTGCCGGGCAGTTGCAGGGCCGACGGCGCGGCTTCGCTCTCGGTGTAGACCCAGGCTTGCTCGCTGAGCCACTGGTGCTGCTCCAGCAGGTTGCAGGTGTTGGCCAGCAGGCCCTGGTGGAATGGCGGGTCGAGGAACACCACGTCGAACTGCTGCTTGGCCGGGTGCTGCAGGTAGCGCAGGGCATCGGTTTGCAGGATTTGCCCGCGCGGGCAGCGGAGGATTTCCAGGTTGTTTTTCAGGTTGGCGATGGCCGCCGGGTTGCTGTCCAGTGCCACGGCGTCTGCGGCGCCGCGGGACAGGGCTTCGAGCACGAGGGCGCCACTGCCGGTGAAGGCGTCCAGTACCCGAGCGCCCTCGATGTAGGGCGCCAGCCAGTTGAAGACGGTTTCGCGCACACGGTCGGGCGTTGGCCGCAGGCCTTCACCTTCCGGCACCGCCAGGCGACGGCTGCGCCACTCGCCGGCGATGATGCGCAGGTGGCCCTGGCCCTTGCTTTGCCCGGTTTGTGGGCGGGCGGGAGGGGTGGATCTTGGCATTAGTGCTCCGGTACCCCGAGCGGCTGCTCGGAGGGCTTGTCAGTGGGTGCTGGCAGCGGTTTCTGTGGCACTTTCGGGCCAACGGTGACGATCACCAGTTTATCGGCTGACAGGTGTTTGTTCATGGCGGCCTTGACCTGCTCGACAGTGAGGGCCTGGGACTGCTGCATGAAGTCCTCCAGCCAGGTCAGCGGCAAGTTGTAGAAGCCGATGGCGCCCAGCTGGCCGACGATGCTGGCATTGCTGGCATTGGACAACGGGAAGCTGCCGGCCAGTTCGCGCTTGGCATCGTCCAGCTCCTGCTGGGTGGGGCCGGTCTTGAGGTAATCGGCGAGAATGCCCTGCACCAGCTTGAGCGTGCCCTCGCTGAGTTCGGCACGGGTTTGCAGGTTGATCATGAACGGGCCGCGCACCTGCATCGGGCTGAATACCGAGTAAACGCCGTACGTCAGGCCGCGTTTTTCCCGCACTTCGCTCATCAGCCGGGTACCGAAAGCACCGCCGCCGAGGATCTGGTTACCCAGCGACAGTGCAGGCCAGTCCGGGTCCTGGCGGTCGATGCCAAGCTCGGCCAGCATCAGGTGGGTCTGCTTGGACGGGAAATCGATGTGGGTCAGGCCGGGCTTGGCTTCGGCCGGCTGCGCCGGCGCGGGCAGCGCCGGGCCTTTGGGTAGCCCGGCGGACACCTGGGCGGCGATGGCTTCGGCTTCGGTGCGGCTGAGGTCGCCGACCAGGGCGATCACGGCGTTGCCACCGGTGTAGGCCTTGGCATGGAAGGCGCGCAGTTGGGCCAGGCCGATGCCGTTGATGCTTTCGGCAGTGCCATCGCTGGGGTGGGCGTAGGGGTGGTCGCCATAGAGGTTGGTGAACAGCGCTTTGCCAGCGATTTTGCCAGGGTTCTGCTTCTCGTACTCGAAGCCGGCCAGCATCTGGTTCTTGATGCGCTTGAGCGCGTCTTCAGGGAAGCTCGGCTTGCCGGCGACCTCGGTGAACAGCTTGAGCGCCGGCTCGCGCTTGTCCTTGGCGCTGAGGCTGCGCAGCGAGGCCACGGCCATGTCACGGTAGGAGCCGTTGCCAAAGTCTGCACCCAGGCTCTCGAAGCCTTCGGCGATGGCGGTCACGTCCTTGCCGGCCACGCCTTCGTTGAGCATGGCGTTGGTCAATGCAGCCAGGCCTGGCGTGCCGCCGTCCTGGCTGCTGCCGGCGGCAAAGGTCACGCGCAGGTCGAACATCGGCAGCTCGCGCGCCTCGACGAACAGCACCCGTGCCCCTTCGGCGGTGTTCCAGTGCTGGATGTTCAGCTGGCGCCGGCTCGGCGCCTTGCCGTCCAGCTCGGCCAGCGACTGCAGGGTGTTGGCCGGCCGGGCCGCGGTGTTGTCGGCTTTGGCGGCGTTGTCGGCCAGGGCCGGGGCAGCCAGCACCGCTGCCAGCGCCAGGGCGCGGATACCGGTGGCCAACAGGGTTGGGCGTGGTGCGCGACGATCACTCATGAGCGGACTCCTCGGGCAGTACATGGGCAACGCTCAGGCGTTCGCGGGTGAAATAGGTGCGCGCGGCGTTCTGGATGTCCTGCGGGGTAACGCGCTTGAGCTCGTCCAGTTCGCTGTCAATCAGCTTCCAGGACAGGCCGACGGTTTCCAGTTGGCCGATGGTGGTGGCCTGGCTGCTGATGGAGTCGCGGTCATAGACCAGGCCGGCGATAACCTGGGCGCGTACGCGCTCCAGTTCTTCGGCGCTGGGCGGGGTGGTCTTGAGTTCGTCGAGCAGTTGCCACACGCCCTTCTCGACGTCGGCCAGGGTTTTCTGCTTCTGAACGTTCGGCGTGGCCGAAATCAGGAACAGGCTGTCGCCACGGGTAAAGGCGTTGTAGCTGGATGAAGCACCGGCCACCAGCTCCTGGCCACGCTCCAGGCGCGCCGGCATGCGGGCGCTGTAGCCGCCGTCGAGCAGCGCCGAGATCAGGCGCAGGGCGTGTACGGTGCGGGGGTCCTTGGCCGTGGCCAGGCCGGGCACGTTGAACCCGTAGATCAGGCTCGGCAGTTGCGTGCGCACGTGCAGGGTCAGCTGGCGCTGGCCGGGTTCTGCGAGCTCAAGTGGCAGCTTGGCCGGTGGCACGGTGCGCTTCGGAATGCTGCCGAAGTACTTCTGGGCCAGGCCTTTGACCTCGTCGGGGGTGACATCGCCGACCACTACCAGCGTGGCATTGTTGGGGGCATACCAGGACTCGTACCAGTGGCGCAGTTCCTCGACCTTCATGCGCTCCAGGTCGGCCATCCAGCCGATGGTCGGGGTATGGTAGCCGCTGGCAGGGTAGGCCATGGCGCGGAACAGCTCGAAGGCCTTTGCAGTGGGCTGATCGTCGGTACGCAGGCGGCGCTCTTCCTTGATGACCTCGATTTCCTTGCTGAATTCGTCGGCTGGCAGGCGCAGGCTGGCCAGGCGGTCGGCCTCCAGTTCCAGGGCTACGGGCAGGCGGTCACGCGCCAGCACCTGGTAGTAGGCGGTGTAGTCGTCGCTGGTGAAGGCGTTCTCTTCGGCGCCCAGGTCGCGCAGCACGCGTGAAGCTTCGCCGGGGCCGAGCTTGGCGCTCCCCTTGAACATCATGTGCTCCAGGGCGTGCGACAGGCCGGTCTGGCCCGGGGTTTCGTAGCTGGAACCGACCTTGTACCAGATCTGCGAGACCACCACCGGGGCGCGGTGGTCTTCACGCACCACGACCTTGAGGCCGTTGTCGAGGATGAATTCGTGGGTGGGTTGCACATCGGCGGCGAAGGCCGCGAGCGGCAGGCAGAGCGTGCCGAGCAACAGGCCAGCGGCGCGGCGGGCTAGAGCATTCATACGGTGTTTAACCTGTTCGGCGGCCCGCTGGGTTTAGCGTCGACGGGCCAGGAGGTGCTAGGATACTGATCCGGTTGCCTGGCGACCATGCCTGTCGCCGTTCTGGCCCACAGGACACTAAGACAAAACATTGCGCATGAACCAGCCGGCTTCAAGATAGTCTGTTCTGCGTAGAGAGAATTCCCGATCCGCCGTAGCTGGCGCATCGCTACCCTGAGATAGCCGTCTTCCATGTTTGGTTCCAACGACGACAAGAAAGCGCCGGCCGAGGCTGGTGAAAAGAAAGGCCTGTTCAGCTGGTTTCGCAAGAAGCCGCAACAACCTGTGGACGCTGGCGTTCCCGCCAGTGAAGCCCCCGCTGTCGAGCAACCTGTAGCCGCTCCGGTCGAGGCCCCCGCTGCTGAAGCGCCGCAGCCTGAGGCGCCCGCGCCTGCCCCGGCAGCCGAAGCGCCGGCGCCGGTCGCTGTGCAGCCGTCGCCGGCCGCTGAACCCGAGCCGCTGGTTTCCCCGCCGCCGGTAGCGCCCGCGCCGCAACCCGTTGCCCCTGCGCCGGTGCCAGCGGCTGTGGTGGACGTCGCCCGTACCGAGCCTGCGCCGGTCAGCAACCTGGTACTGCCGGTGGCCGAAGAGCCGGTAGCGCTGGTGCCGGACCTGGAACCCAAGGCGCCACCGGCGATCCCCGAGCGCCCTGCACCTGAGGTGGTTGCCCCGCCGGCCGTGGCTGCCACAGCCGTCGAGGTCGCGCCAGAGCCAGCGGCAGCGCCGGCCGAACAGGCCAAGCCTGGCTTCTTTGCCCGCCTCAAGCAGGGCCTGTCGAAGACCAGTGCCTCCATTGGCGAGGGGATGGCCAGCCTGTTCCTGGGCAAGAAAGTCATCGACGACGACTTGCTCGACGAGATCGAAACGCGCCTGCTGACCGCCGACGTGGGCGTGGAAGCCACGTCGACCATCGTCCAGAACCTGACCCAGAAAGTCGCCCGCAAGCAACTGGCCGATGCCGACGCCCTGTACAAGTCGCTGCAGGAAGAGCTGGCGGCATTGCTGCGTCCGGTCGAGCAGCCACTGAAAGTGCAGGCGCAGAACAAGCCCTACGTGATCCTGGTGGTAGGCGTGAACGGCGCCGGCAAGACCACCACCATCGGCAAACTGGCGAAAAAACTGCAACAGGAAGGCAAGAAGGTGATGCTGGCCGCCGGCGATACCTTCCGCGCCGCAGCGGTCGAGCAGTTGCAGGTGTGGGGTGAGCGTAACCAGATTCCGGTCATCGCCCAGCATACCGGTGCCGACTCCGCATCGGTCATTTTCGACGCCGTGCAGGCCGCCAAGGCCCGCGGCGTGGATGTGCTGATCGCCGACACCGCCGGCCGCCTGCACACCAAGGACAACCTGATGGAGGAGCTGAAGAAGGTGCGCCGTGTCATCGGCAAGCTCGACGCCGAGGCGCCGCACGAGGTGCTGCTGGTGCTCGACGCCGGTACCGGGCAGAACGCCATCAGCCAGGCCAAGTACTTCAACCAGAGTGTCGAATTGACCGGCCTGGCCCTGACCAAGCTCGATGGCACCGCCAAAGGCGGGGTGATCTTCGCCCTGGCCAAGCAGTTCAAGTTGCCGATCCGCTTCATCGGTGTCGGCGAAGGCATCGACGACCTGCGCACCTTCGAAGCGGAGCCTTTCGTCAAGGCTCTGTTCGCCGAGCGAGACTGACCATGATCCGATTCGAACAGGTTGCCAAGCGCTATCCCAATGGTCATGTCGGTTTGCATGAGCTGAGTTTCCGGGCGCGCCGGGGCGAGTTCCTGTTCGTCACCGGCCACTCGGGCGCCGGCAAGAGCACCTTGCTGCGCCTGCTGCTGGCCATGGAGCGCCCGACCAGCGGCAAGCTGATGCTGGCCGGGCAGGACCTGGGCCAGATCAGCAACGCCCAGATCCCGTTCCTGCGCCGGCAGATCGGCGTGGTGTTCCAGAACCACCAACTGTTGTTCGACCGCACGGTGTTCAACAACATTGCCCTGCCGCTGCAGATTCTGGGCTTGTCCAAGGCCGAGATCGCCAAGCGCGTCGATTCCGCCCTGGAGCGCGTGTCGCTGGCCGACAAGGGCGAGCTGTTCCCGGCTGACCTGTCCACCGGGCAGCAGCAGCGGGTCGGCATTGCCCGGGCAATCGTCCACCAGCCTGCGCTGCTGCTGGCCGATGAACCCACCGGTAACCTCGACCCGCGGCTGGCCGCAGAAATCATGGGGGTATTCGAGGACATCAACCGCCTGGGTACTACGGTTTTGATCGCCAGCCACGACCTGGCACTGATTGCGCGCATGCGTCACCGCATGCTGACCTTGCAGCGCGGCCGCTTGATCGGCGATGGGGAGGCCGGGCAATGAGCACTACACGTACGCCAAAGGTTTCCGAGCGCGTTGCGCCGAAGCCAGCCGACCCGCAGTCGGCGAAGAAAAAACGCGGCGAAGACGATGACGGCCCGGATTTCCGCACGTTGTTGCACGCCTGGCTGGAAAGCCACCGTGCCAGCCTGGCTGACAGCCTGCGCCGGCTGGGCAAGCAGCCGATCGGCAGCTTCTTCACCTGCCTGGTGATGGCCGTCGCGCTGAGCATGCCGATGGGCCTGTCGTTGTTGCTGAAGAACGTCGAGCAACTGGGCGGTTCGTGGCAGCGCGCGGCGCAGATTTCGCTGTACCTCAAGCTGGATGCCGGCAGCCGTGATGGCGAGGCGCTGCGTGACGAGATCAAGGGCATGCCCGGCGTGGCAGACGCGCAGTATGTCAGCCGCGAGCAGGCGCTGGAGGAATTCCAGCAGCAGTCCGGTCTGGGCGAGGCCTTGCGCGAGCTGCCGGAAAACCCGCTGCCTGGTGTGGTGGTAGTCACCCCGACCGAGGTCGACAAGCCCGCCCTTGAAGCCTTGCGTCAGCGCCTTGCGGAGCTGCCGCGGGTGGATGTGGCGCAACTGGACCTGGTCTGGGTCGAGCGGCTGGCGGCGATCCTCAAGCTGGGTGACCGGTTCGTCTTCGGTCTGGCGGTGATGCTTATTTCCGCGCTGCTGTTAGTAATCGGTAACACAATTCGTCTACATATCGAAAACCGCCGCATCGAGATCGAAGTGATCAAGCTGGTCGGCGGCACCGACGCCTACGTACGCCGGCCTTTCCTGTACATGGGCGCATTGTATGGCCTGGGTGCAGGGCTGCTGGCGTGGGGGATCCTGGCGTTTGGCCTGAACTGGCTGAACGAGGCGGTGGTAGGGCTTTCCGGGCTATACGGCAGTGACTTCGCCCTGGGCGGAGTGCCGGGGTCCGATGGTCTGTCGCTCTTGATCGGAGCGGTGTTGTTGGGGTATATCGGTGCATGGATTGCAGTCGCCCGCCACTTGAACGAGCTGGCACCGCGATAGTTTTTACAGGCCAGCATTGACATTTTGTTCACGATGGAACTTGTACCGTCGTTCCAGGTCAATGTTGGCAGCGCCCAAAAAGCGCGAGTCTAGTAAGTCGGAGGTTCTTGAATGACCACATCGTTGCAACCTGCCTATGCCTTGGTACCCGGTGCAAATCTGGAAGCCTATGTGCACACGGTCAACAGCATCCCGCTGCTGACGGTCGAGCAGGAGCGTGATCTGGGCGAGCGTCTCTATTATCAGCAGGATGTCGAGGCCGCTCGTCAAATGGTGATGGCCCACCTGCGTTTCGTCGTACATATCGCCCGTAGCTATGCTGGCTATGGGCTGGCCCAGGCCGACCTGATTCAGGAAGGCAACGTTGGCCTGATGAAGGCCGTCAAACGCTTCAACCCTGAAATGGGCGTGCGCCTGGTGTCGTTCGCCGTGCACTGGATCAAGGCCGAGATCCACGAGTTCATCCTGCGCAACTGGCGCATCGTCAAGGTGGCTACCACCAAGGCCCAGCGCAAGCTGTTCTTCAACCTGCGCAGCCAGAAGAAGCGCCTGGCCTGGTTGAACAACGACGAAGTGCATCGCGTGGCGGAGAGCCTTGGCGTCGAGCCGCGTGAAGTGCGCGAGATGGAAAGCCGCCTCAGCGGGCAGGACATGGCGTTCGACCCGGCAGCGGAAGCTGACGACGACAGCGCGTTCCAGTCCCCTGCGCATTACCTGGAAGACCACCGGTACGACCCGGCGGTGCAACTGGAGGATGCCGACTGGAGCGACAACTCCACCAGCAACCTGCACGAAGCGCTGCAAGGGCTGGACGAGCGCAGCCGCGACATTCTCTACCAGCGCTGGTTGGCTGAAGAGAAGGCCACCCTGCATGAGCTGGCAGACAAGTACAGCGTTTCGGCTGAGCGGATTCGCCAGCTGGAGAAGAATGCGATGAACAAGGTCAAGGCACTGATCGCAGCCTGATCGGGCCTTTGTTGCACAGAAAAGCCGCTGGCTCCGACGGAGCGAGCGGCTTTTTCATTTGTGCCGGCACTGCATTCAAAGCTTTCTGGATGAGTCGAGCTGCATCAGGTAGCTGGGGCCACCCAGCTGGCTCATTTGCCGGCGAATCCACCCGGCACGGCTTGCCACGTAGGCGCTCGGCCGGCTGGCACTCCACTTGATCGGGCTGGGCAATACTGCGGCCAGTTGCGCTGCCTGCTGGCGGGTGAGCTGGCTGGCATCGACACCAAAGTGATAGCGCGCCGCCGCCTGGGCGCCGAATACGCCTTTGCCCCACTCGGCGCTGTTCAGGTAAACCTCGAGAATGCGTTCCTTGGACCAGAGCAGTTCGATCAGTGCCGTGAACCAGGCTTCCAGCCCTTTGCGGAACCAGCTGCGCCCCGACCACAGGAACAGGTTCTTGGCCACTTGCTGGGTCAGGGTGCTGGCGCCACGAATGCTGCCGCCGCGCTCGTTGTAGGCCAGCGCAGCCTGGATAGCCGGGATGTCGAAGCCCCAGTGGCTGGCGAACTTCTGGTCTTCGCCGGCAATGACCGCGACCTTGAGTTCATCGGAGATGTTCTGCCACGGCTCCCATTCGCGCTGCAGGTCGATGGGGTCGCCATTGACCCAGGATTGCACCTTGCGCTCGACCATCAGCGCCGTGCCGGGCGGGGGCACCCAGCGGAACACCAGCACCAGCACGATGCTGCAGGCAGCGAACCAGAGCAGGGCACGGAAGAGGCGGCGAATAAGGGATGGCAGCATGACGATGGCTTGGCCGTACGGGTGGAAGGGGCCATTATACAGACCCGATCCAAGGAGTCGTCCCATGCTTCGCAGCTTCCTGATGCTTGCCGCCTTTTTCGGCTTTACCGGAGTCGCACTGGGTGCCTTCGCCGCCCACGGCCTGAAAAACCGGCTGACGGCCGACTACCTGGCGGTGTTCCACACCGGCGTGACCTACCAACTGGTGCATGCGCTGGCGATTCTTGCGGTTGCCGTGCTCTCGGCGCACTTGCCCGGGCGCCTGGTGGGCTGGGCCGGTGGGCTGTTTGCGGTGGGTATCGTGCTGTTCTCCGGCAGCCTGTACCTGCTGGCCCTCAGCGGCCTGACCAAGCTGGGCATCATCACCCCGATCGGCGGCCTGTGCTTCCTCGCCGGCTGGCTATGCCTGGGGTTGGCGGCCTGGCGGCTGGGCTGACCAGCTGGTCCACAATCGCGACTAATGGCGCGCACCGCCCTTGGGTTGCGGGGCGGTTCGGCGCTAGAATGCGGGCCCCAAAGAATAATGGTGGCCGTGCGCATGCGCATTCAACTGAACGGTGAACCTTACGAACTGCCTGCCGGCGAGAGCGTTGCAGCCCTGCTGACGCGCCTGGAGCTCAGTGGGCGCCGCATTGCCGTGGAACTGAACCTGGATATCGTGCCGCGTAGCCAGCACGAGAGCACCCTGCTGAACGACGGCGACCAGGTCGAAGTGGTCCACGCGATCGGTGGCGGCTGACAGCAGCCTGGTGGTTCACAAGCAAGCCCTGCAACCTTTTCCCGAGGAACAACGATGAGCAACGTTCGCAGCGACAAGCCCTTCATTCTGGCCGGGCGCACGTTCCAGTCGCGCCTGCTGGTCGGCACCGGCAAATACCGTGACATGGAAGAGACCCGCCTGGCCACCGAGGCCTCGGGTGCCGAGATCGTCACCGTGGCCGTGCGCCGGACCAACCTTGGCCAGAATGCGGGTGAGCCGAACCTGCTCGACGTGTTGTCGCCCGACAAGTACACCATCCTGCCCAATACCGCAGGCTGCTTCGACGCCACCGAGGCCGTGCGTACCTGCCGCCTGGCCCGTGAGCTGCTGCAAGGCTACAAGTCCCACGAGTCGCGGACCTTGGTCAAGCTCGAAGTGCTGGCGGACCAGAAGACCCTGTTCCCCAACGTGATCGAAACCCTCAAGGCCGCCGAAGTGCTGGTCAAGGATGGTTTCGACGTGATGGTCTACACCAGCGATGACCCGATCATTGCCCGCCAGCTGGCTGAGGCGGGCTGCATCGCGGTGATGCCGTTGGCCGGCCTGATCGGCACGGGCCTGGGTATCTGCAACCCGTACAACCTGCAGATCATCCTGGAAGAATCGAAAGTCCCGGTGCTGGTCGATGCCGGAGTGGGCACCGCTTCCGACGCCACCATCGCCATGGAAATGGGCTGCGAGGCGGTGCTGATGAACTCGGCCATTGCCCACGCCCAGCAGCCGGTGTTGATGGCCGAAGCCATGAAGCACGCCATCGTCGCCGGTCGCATGGCCTACCTGGCCGGCCGGATGCCGAAAAAACTCTATGCCAGCGCCTCTTCGCCGCTGGATGGTCTGATCAAGTAAGAGCCCCAGATGACTGATTCGCAAGATACGCCGATCGCCGCCGACGGCGACCAGCGCCCACACCGCCGCATCAAGAGTTTCGTGATGCGTGCAGGGCGCATGACCGAAGGCCAGCAACGCGGCCTGGACCAAGGCGGCCCGCTGTACATCCTGCCGTTGGCCGACAGCCCGGTGGACTACGACCAGGTATTCGGCCGTTGCGCGCCGCGTACCCTGGAGATCGGCTTCGGTATGGGGCATTCCCTGCTGGAAATGGCCGCCGCCGCGCCGGAGCAGGACTTCATTGGTGTGGAAGTACACCGCCCCGGTGTTGGTGCGCTGCTCAACGGTGTGCTGACCCAGGGTTTGAAGAACCTGCGGGTGTATGACTGCGATGCCATCGAAGTGTTGAACCGCTGCGTGGCCGACAACAGCCTCGACCGCCTGATGCTGTTCTTCCCCGACCCTTGGCACAAGGCGCGCCACCACAAGCGCCGTATCGTGCAGCTGGAGTTCGCCGAGCTGGTGCGGCGCAAGCTCAAGCCCGGTGGCGTGTTCCACATGGCCACCGACTGGGAGCCGTATGCCGAGTACATGCTGGACGTGATGAGTGCTGCGCCGGGCTACCGCAACCGCGCAGCAGACGGTACCTACGTGCCACGCCCCGAAGAGCGCCCGATCACCAAGTTCGAACGCCGCGGCGAGCGGCTGGGGCATGGGGTGTGGGATTTGAAGTTCGAGAAGGTGGACTGATCGGCTGAATCGGCCTTTCGGTACGCTGAGGCCTGTAGAAATGCAGGCATGCGCGACCACTTCGATGACGCCCGTTAAAGGCTAGTCAAGTGGTAGGGCTGCCCTGGTTTGCCGGGGCAGCTTTTAGAATCTGTGCCCCGCTTGTTTCCTGCGCTGATCGACTAGCGCGATCGGTGTAGGAGCGGCCTTGTGTCGCGATGGGCTGCAAAGCAGCCCCGGCTATCTCAAGCCTTCTGCTGGCAGTGCCGACCTCTTCGCGGGTAAACCCGCTCCTACAGTGATCGCGCATGCTTCCAGAAACTGGGCAAGACAGAATGTCCCACAAGCGTTCAGCCCCAGGCTGTGTCTCAGCCGCGCCGGTCGGCCACCACGCCAATCAGCACCACGACCACCAGCAGCACCGGCGCCAGTGCGTAGTTGTTGAACTGGCTCAGCCCCTTCACCACCCAGGGTGTGGCATAGATCAGTGCCGCGCCGCTGCCGACCATCACCATCACCGCCATGAACGGTACGCGTAGGGCGCCACCCAGGCTGCCCAGTCGTTGTTCGGCCCAGCCTTTGACGTCGCTGCCGAACAGCACCAGCAGGCAGCCTACCAAGGCCAGCGAAATTTCTGACAGGTTGCCGCGGCTCCAGCGGGAAACCGTCGCGAGCAGATCAAGTACCAGATCCATGGGTCATCCTTAGGTCAAGAAATACTGCAGCAGGTCATTGAGGAATAGCTGGCCCCTTGGCGTGGCCACCAGTCGATCCGGTTCGACCTGCAAAAGGCCCTTTTGTTCGGCTGCCCGACGGGCTTCGCGCAACTGCTCCAGCGGCAAGCCGGTGCGCTGGGTGAACAGCTGGGCTTCCACGCCATCGGTCAGGCGCAGGGCGTTCATCAGGAACTCGAACGGCAACTCGTCGACTGGCAGCAGCTTCTCACCGGCTTTGTACGGTTTGGCCAGGTTCAGGTAGTCCTTGGGCAAGCGAGTCTTCCAGGTGCGCAGGATACGGCCGTCAGCGAAGGTCAGTTTGCCGTGGGCGCCGGCGCCGATGCCGATGAAGTCGCCAAAACGCCAGTAGTTGAGGTTATGCCGCGCAGCGCGGCCGGCCTGAGCATAGGCCGAGACCTCGTACTGGCGAAAACCATGCCCGGCCATCAGCGCCTGGCCGGCTTCCTGGATGTCCCAGAGAATGTCGTCCTCGGGCAGCTCCGGCGGCTGGTTCCAGAATACCGTGTTGGGCTCGACGGTCAGTTGGTACCACGACAGGTGCGTGGGTCCCAGGTCCATGGCTTGGCGCAGGTCGCCCAGGGCGTCTTCCAGCGACTGGTCGGGCAGGCCGTGCATGAGGTCCATGTTGAAGTTGTCGAACCCGGCAGCGCGCGCCATGCCGGCTGCCCGGACGGCTTCGTCACCATTGTGGATGCGCCCCAGGGCCTGCAGCTTGGCCGGCTGGAAGCTCTGCACGCCAATGGACAGGCGGTTGATGCCGGTTTGCCGGTAGGCCTTGAACTTGTCCTGCTCGAAGGTGCCCGGGTTGGCCTCCAGGGTGATCTCGATGTCCGCTGCGAACGGTATGCGCTGCTCCACGCCGCGCAGCAGGCGGCCCAGGGCGGCTGCACTGAACAGGCTGGGCGTACCGCCACCGAAGAAGATCGAGCTGATCGGCCTGCCTTGCACCGCCGCCAGCTCCTGGTCCAGGTCGGTCAACAGCGCCGCGACGTAGGCGTCTTCCGGCAGCTCAGGGCCGGCCGCGTGGGAGTTGAAGTCACAGTAAGGGCATTTGCGCACGCACCACGGAATGTGGATGTACAGCGCCAGCGGCGGCAGGCTGGTAAAGCCCGCCGCGCCAGGGGTAGCCAGCGTTGCGATCATGCCAGGCCCAGGCGTTGGCGCAGCAGGGCCATGGCGCGGGCGCGGTGGCTGAGCTGGTTCTTGTCCACAGGTGCCAGGTCGGCGCTGGAGCAGTTGCGCTCGGGCACCCAGAACAGTGGGTCATAGCCAAAGCCATGCTCCCCACTGGCCTGGAGCAGAATGCGCCCTTGCCACAGGCCCTCGCAGAGGATCGGGAGCGGGTCATCCGCGTGGCGTACCAGTGCCAGCACACAGACGAACTGTGCACCGCGCTCGGCTTCTGGCACGTCTTTCAGCGCGTCGAGCAGCTTGGCATTGTTTGCCGCGTCACCCTTGCCATCGGCATAGCGCGCCGAGTAGATACCCGGCGCACCGCCGAGGAAGTCCACGGCCAGGCCGGAATCGTCGGCCAAGGCCGGCAGGCCGGAAATACGTGCAGCGTTGCGCGCCTTGAGGATGGCGTTCTCGACGAACGACAAGCCGGTTTCTTCCGGCTCTACCTGGCTGAATTCGCCAATCGAGCGCAGTTGCACCGAGTGGCCGAGCATGGCCTGGAGTTCCTTGAGTTTGCCGGCGTTGTGGCTGGCCAATACGAGTTGCTGGAAATTCATCATTCGCCTGGGAACACTTCCTGGTTGAAACTGAGGGAGTTGCTGATGCCGCCGGTTTCGATAATCTGCTTGAACCCTAGCGGGCTGCTGCGCACGGGGCGACGCATGGGCGCTTCCTCCCGGTGTGTGTGTCAGACCGCGAGCTGGTGCTCTTGCAAGCTCGGGCTGCTGACGCGGTAGATGCCGATCTCACCCAGAAGATTAGGCCAAAGCCGGCCACCCCACCCATTGCGGTGCAGGTGGTCGACTGCCAGGCGGTCGAGCACCTTGGCCCGGCGCTCATGCACCAGCTCTTCAAAGTCGGCGAACGTGCAGAAGTGAATGTTCGGTGTGTTGTACCAGGTATAGGGCATGAAGTCCGATACCGGCATGCGGCCTTTGGTCGCCAGGTACCAGCGGCAACGCCAGTGCCCGAAGTTGGGGAAGGTGATGATGCATTGGCGGCCCACGCGCAGCATCTCGTCGAGGATGCGATCGGGGTACTCCACGGCCTGCAGGGCCTGCGTCATGATCACCACGTCAAAACTGTTGCTGGCGAAGTTGCCCAGGCCTTTGTCCAGGTCTTGCTCGATGACGTTCACGCCCTTGGCCACGCAGGCGGCGATGTTGTCGGGGTCGATCTCCAGGCCATAGCCGGTGACCTGCTTGCGGTCACGTAGCGAGGCTAGCAGTTCGCCGCTGCCGCAGCCCAGGTCGAGTACCCGGCTGCCGGCGGGGATCCAGTCGTGGATGATTTCCAGATCGGCTCTCATGCTGTCCTCAGATGGCAATGCGGTTCATGTAGTTCGAGAAACCCTGCATGTAGCGAGGTGTGGGGATCAAGAAGGCATCGTGCCCATAAGGTGAGTCGATCTCCAGGTAGCAGACGTTCTTGCGCGCTGCCATCAGGGCGTCGACGATTTCCCGCGAGCGGGCCGGGGAGAAGCGCCAGTCGGTGGTGAACGACATGATGCAGTAGTCCGCCTTGACGTTGGCCAGGGTGGCTGCCAGGTCGCCGCCGTGGGCGGCAGCCGGGTCGAAGTAGTCCAGTGCCTTGGTCATCAGCAGGTAGGTGTTGGCATCGAACCGCCCGGAAAACTCCTCGCCCTGGTAGCGCAGGTAGCTCTCGACCTGGAACTCGACGCTGTGAAAGTCATAGTTGAGCTTGTCGCTCTTGAGCTCGCGGCCGAATTTTTCACCCATCGAGTCATCGGACAGGTAGGTGATGTGGCCGACCATGCGCGCCAGCATCAAGCCCCGCTTGGGGATCACGCCCTGGTCCTGGAACGAACCGCCGTGGAACTCGGGGTCGGTGAGGATGGCCTGGCGTGCCACTTCGTTGAAGGCGATATTCTGCGCCGACAGTTTCGGTGCCGAGGCGATGTCGACGCAGTGGCGCACGCGCTCCGGGTAGGTCATGGTCCACTGCAGCGCCTGCATGCCACCCAGGCTGCCGCCAACGATGGCTGCCCACTGCTGGATGCCCAGGCGATCGGCCAGGCGCGCCTGGCTGTGCACCCAGTCTTCAACCGTCAGTACCGGAAACTCGGCGCCGTAGGGTTTGCCAGTGGCCGGGTTGACGCTGCTGGGGCCGGTGCTGCCGTTGCAACCGCCGAGGTTGTTCAGGCTGACCACGAAGAAACGGTTGGTATCGATGGGCTTGCCAGGGCCGATGCAGCTGTCCCACCAACCCGGTTTACGGTCGGTGGCAGCATGGTAGCCGGCGGCATGGTGGTGGCCAGACAGCGCATGGCAGATCAGCACGGCATTGCTCGCGCTGGCATTGAGGGTGCCGTAGGTCTCGTAGACCAGCTCGTAACTGGCCAGGGAGCGGCCGCAGGCCAGCGCCAGCGGTTCATCGAACCGGGCGGTTTGCGGTACTACCAGACCGACGGAATCTTCGGGAAAGACAGTGGACATCGACCCTGCTCACGCTTGACGGAGGCGTAAGTCTAAAGAGCGCTACCCCCAGCGGCAAGCAAAGGCTTGCCGCTGGGTGCATGCGGGGTCAGATCATCCGCCATAGCTCCTGGGGCATGCCGGCATAGGCAGCCAGCGGCGGCATGACGAACGACTGGATCACCTGAATCGCCAGGAAGGCGAAGATCGGCGAAATGTCCATGCCGCCCAGGTTGGGCACGATGCGGCGGAAGGGGGCCAGCACCGGCTCGCTGATCTGGTAGGCCAGTTCGGCGGCGGGGTTGTGGCTGTTGGGCGCAATCCAGGAAACGATCACCATCACGATCATCGCCACCCAGAAGATCTTCAGGAACAGCGAGGTAATGCCGATGATCGCCCACATCAGCAGGTGCAGGACGTCACCGAAGGTGCCATAGGTGACCATCAGCACGAAGGCCATCAGCAGCGCCTGGATCAGCACCGACAGCAGCAGCGACGAGGTGTCCAGGCCGCCAATGCTGGGGATGATGCGGCGGATCGGCTTGAGCAGCGGCTGGGTGGCGCGCACCGCGAACTGGCACAGCGGGTTGTAGAAATCGGCCTTGACCAGCTGCAGTACGAAGCGCAGCAACACGATCACCAGGTACAGGCTGACCAAGGTTTGCACCACGAAAATCGCGGCGCCGGAGAGTGCATTCATCGATAACTCCTTATTTGCCCAGTTGTTCGGCCAGTTCGGCGGAGCGTGTCGCGGCAGCCTGCAGGGCCTGCTCGACGATCGCCTCGAAGCCGCTGGCCTGGAACGACTTGATCGCCGCTTCAGTGGTGCCGGCGGGCGAGGTGACACGGCGGCGCAGTTCGGCGGCGTCTACATCGCTGGCGACCGCCATGCGTGCAGCGCCCAAGGCCGTGTGCAAGGTCAGTTGCGAGGCGGTTTCACGCGGCAGCCCAAGCTTTTCGCCTGCGGCAGTCATGGCCTCGATCAGCAGGAAGAAGTAGGCCGGGCCACTGCCGGAAACCGCGGTCACGGCGTCCAGTTGCTGTTCCTGCTCAAGCCACAGGGCCGTGCCGACCGCCGACAGCAGTTGCTCGGCCTGCTGGCGCTGTGCGGCGGACACCTCGGCGGTGGCGTACAGGCCGCTCACGCCCTGGCGCAGGAGCGCGGGGGTATTGGGCATGCAGCGCACCACGGGGCGCGCGCCCACCCAGCTTTGCAGGCTGGCGCAGGTGATGCCGGCAGCGATGGAAACGATGAGTTGGCCATCACGCAGGCTGGGTTGCAGGGCCTGGCAAACCGCTTTCATGACCTGTGGCTTGACCGCCAGCACGATCACGTCGGCGCCGTCGATGGCCTGGGCATTGTCCTCGAAGGTTTCGATGCCGTGTTCGGCCTGGATGCGGCTGCGGGTCTCGGCGCCCGGATCGCTGGCGCGAATCTGCGAGGCGTCCAGGCCCTGGGCACGCAGACCTCCGATCAGGCTGGCGGCCATGTTGCCGGCGCCGATAAAGGCAATACGAGTCTTGCTCATGTCAGGTCCTTGTGGAAAAGAGTGAGTAAAGCATGCAATCAGCCCTGGCCGGGGTTGAGTGGGGCGCGGGCGCCGAACAGGGCGGTACCGATGCGTACCCAGGTCGCACCTTGTGCAATGGCCGCTTCCAGGTCGTGGCTCATGCCCATGGACAAGGTGTCCAGCCCCAGGTGCTGCTGTTCCAGCAGGTTACGCAGGCTGGCGAAGGCGGCCTCCTGAGCGGCGCGGTCGTCGGTCGGTTCGGGGATCGCCATCAGCCCGCGCAGGCGCAGGTTGGGCAGGGCCGCCACGGCCTTGGCCAAGGCCGGCAGTTCGGCGGCGGCGCAGCCGGACTTGCTGTCTTCGCCACTGACGTTCACCTGCAGGCAGATGTTCAGCGGTGCCAGCCCGGCAGGGCGCTGTTCTGAAAGGCGTTGGGCGATTTTCAGGCGGTCCACGGAATGCACCCAGTCGAAATGCTCGGCAATGGCTTTGGTCTTGTTCGATTGAATGGGGCCAATGAAGTGCCAGATCAAGGGCAAGTCGCCGAGTGCCTGCTGCTTTGTCAGGGCTTCCTGTAGGTAATTTTCCCCGAAATCGCACACGCCAGCGGCGTACAGCTCGCGGATCGCAGCGGCTGGCTTGGTCTTGCTCACGGCCAGCAGTTGGACGCTGGCCGGCTCACGCCCGGCTGCCTGTGCAGCACTGGCGATACGGGCGGAAATCGCGGAAAGGTTGTCTGCTAGGGTGGACATGAAGGGTGGCCGGCTAGTGTTGGGTTTGCGGCATTCTACCTACTTGAAAGCCTTTGGGGAGTCTCATGGATGTGACCGACCTGTTGGCACGGGCCGTGGCGGTGCAGGCTTCGGACCTGCACCTGGCGGCCGGCCAGACACCCATGCTGCGCCTGGACGGTGAGCTGCAGCGCATGGCCATGCCGCCGCTCGCCGCGGGCACCTTGGTCGAGGGCATGGCAACCCTGCTCGATGACACGCAGCGCGAGCAGTGGGCGCAAGGGGCTGAACTGGACCTGGCGCTGGCGCTGCCTGCCCTAGGGCGCTTTCGCGTGAACCTGTTTCGCCAGCTGAATGGGCCTGCGGCGACCTTCCGCCTGATCCCAGGGCGTATTGCCACGCTGGATGAGCTAGCGCTGACCGATGTGTTTCAGGCGGTGGTCCAGTACCGCGATGGTCTGGTGCTGGTGGGTGGGCCGACCGGCAGTGGCAAGTCCAGCACACTGGCAACGTTGCTGGACCAGCTGAACCGCGAACAGGCGCTGCACATCATTACCCTGGAAGACCCTGTTGAAGTGATCCACAGCAGCCAGCGTAGCCTGGTCAACCAGCGCGAGGTCGGCCGCCACAGCAGCGGCTTTGCCCAGGGGCTACGCAGCGCGCTGCGCCAGGACCCGGACGTGATCATGATCGGCGAGTTGCGCGACCTGCAGACCATTCGCCTGGCCTTGCAAGCGGCCGAGACCGGGCACCTGGTGCTGGCGACGGTACATGCGCGCTCGGCGGCCAGCAGCATCGAGCGGCTGGTGGAGGTATTTGCAGCCGATGAAAAGCCGTTGGTGCGGGCGATGCTGGCGGAGTCGTTGCAAATGGTGGTGGCGCAGGTGCTGGTACGCCGCGTGGGCGGTGGGCGGGTTGCAGCGCGGGAAGTGTTGGTGGCGACGCCGGCGGTGCGCAACCTGGTGCGCGAGGGGCGGATGGCGCAGTTGTGTTCGGTGATGCAGGCGGGTGGTGCGCAAGGGATGCGGACGATGGAAGGGGCATTGCGTGGGTTGCGAGAGAGGGGCCTGGTTGACGATTGATAGTGCCTCTACAGGCTCTCTCGCCAGCAAACCAGCTCTCATAGAACAGTACATAACTTATTGATTTAGCGGGATCTTTGTGGGAGCGGGCGTGCCCGCGAACACCGGCATAGCCGGTGCCTGCCACCGCGTCGCCTGCTTCGCGGGCACGCCCGCTCCCACACAGGCCGCGTCGCGGTTACGAATCGAGTTCTCTGTGCGACAGCCCAGCCCGTAGGGCTGTGTGATCTCCCACAGGTTCACCACAGTTCTACAGATTTGTGGGGGAGCTGGCTTGCCGGCGATCGGGCCATTGCAGGTGGAAAAAGCTTAGCGCTTGGCCAGGCTCAGCTGCTGCTCTTTCGGCAGCACCCGTTTGGCGACCACGTAATGCTTCTGCCAGTAAGGTTTGCTCAGGTTGTCGATGCTCACCCGCTTGCCGCGGCGTGGCGCGTGGATGAAACGGTCGTTGCCCAGATAGATGGCCACGTGGTTCACGCGCCGGCTTTTGATGTTGAAGAAGATCAGGTCCCCTGGCTTCAACTCGCCCTTGGCCACTTTCACCCCATGGCCCTGGGCCATGGCATTGGAGGTGCGTGGCAGGTCTATGTTGGCCACGTCGTTGAAGGCGTACTTGACCAGGCCACTGCAGTCAAAGCCCTTTTTCGGGCTGCTGCCACCCCAAACGTAGGGGGTACCGAGTACATTGACCGCGCGGCTGAGCACATCGCTGCTCTGCTTGGGCGACATCGCGGCCACCTTGCCACCGCGCGTGCTGGCGGCGCTGACAGTGCGAGCATGGGGCGCAGTCTGCTTGACCGCTGCATGCCTCACGGAGGCATTGCTGGTGTAGCCGGTGAAGCCATTGGGAAGACGTTGCTCACGATTGGTGGCGTGGGCGGCCAGGGGCAATAATAGGCAGAGGGTCAGCCATGTCTTGAGTAAAGGCGGCATAGATGAAGCTCTTATGAATAGTTATGTGTTGGGCGCGCAACTTTATAACAGCTTTTTGATCAATTTATGATCCGTTGGTCGATTGGCAGGGTGCCATACGTCGGCCTGTGACAAAAAAGTCACATTTTTTCTTAGAAAATTTTTCCATAACCCACGAGGGCTAGGCATGAACAGTTATCAACAGGGAACGCCCTACCACGACACGCACAGCAAGACCATCGGCTACCTGCTGTGGATTTTCGGCTTCACCGGGTCGCATCGTTTCTACTACGGCAAGCCGATAACTGGCACCCTCTGGTTCTTCACCTTCGGCCTGCTGGGTATCGGCTGGCTGATCGACCTGTTTCTGATCCCGGCCATGGACCGCGAGGCGGACCTGAGGTTCCAGTCTGGGCGCATCGACTACAACATCGCCTGGGTCCTGCTGACGTTCCTCGGCGTGTTCGGCCTGCACCGGCTGTATCAGGGCAAGTGGGTGACCGCGATCATCTACTTCCTGACCGGTGGCCTGTTCCTGGTAGGGGTGTTGTACGACTTCTGGACACTCAATAGCCAGGTGTCCGAGCGCAACGCGGGGCGGGGCTGAGAGGGCAAGGGCTGCTTTGCAGCCCTGTCGCTAGGCAAGGCCGCTGCACCGGGGCGGCTCAAGTCTGACGGGGGGGCGCACAGCGCCCCGTTCAAAGGTTACTGGCGGGTCTGGCGCTGTTGCAGCAACAGGTTGGCAAAACCAGCGCCGGCGAGCTGTTTCTGCGCACCGGTCAGCTGTTCGCGGTTGCTGAACGGGCCGACCATCACGCGGTACCAGGTTTCTTCCTTGACCGTACCCGACTCCACCTTCACTGACTGCCCCAGCAGAATGATCTGGGCCCGCACCTTGTCGGCGTCGGCCTGTTTGCGGAACGAGCCCGCCTGCAGGAAGTACTGGGTGGTCGCTGCCGGCTTGATCACTGGCGGGGCCGGAGGCGGGGTTTGGCCAAGCAGTGCTGCCTGGGCCCGCGCCGTGTCGATTTTCGCCGCTTCAGCGGGGGTAACCGGTGTGACCGGCTGGGCCGGGACCGGGGGTGTTTTCTCCGGTACGGCCTCTGGCGGCACGATGACTTCCGACTCTGGCAGCAAGGTGTAGAAGTCGTACTTCGGTTTCACCGGCTGTTGCGGTGTGGCCTGGGCAGGCTTGCTGGTTTCGGCCACTTTGTCGGCCTTCTGCTGGTCGGGTTTGGCCCGCTTGATGTCATCGCCGCCGGGTTCGAGCTTCATCAGGAACACGATGAACGCGCCAACGGTCAGGCCGACCGCCAGCCATACCCAGCCGGGGATCGGCTGCTTGGCTGGCGCTGTCTGGCGGCTGGCGCCGCGTTTGGGTGCGGGTTTTTTCTTGGCAGCCAACTTACATGCGCTCCAGGGTTTCCAGGCCGAGCAGTTCCAGACCTTGTTTGAGGGTGCGGCCAGTCAGGGCGGCCAGGCGCAGGCGGCTCTGTTGCTGCTCGGGAGTTTCAGCGGCGAGGATCGGGCAGTTCTCGTAGAAGCTGGAGAACAGGCCGGCGAGGTCGTACAGGTAGCTGCACAGTACGTGCGGTGTGCCTTTCTCGGCAACGCTGTTCAGGGTTTCGCCAAACTGCGCCAGGCGTGCGGCCAGGTCCTGCTCGTGGGCGGCCTGCAGCACGATCTTGCCATCGGCTTGGTCAAAGCGCTTGCCCAGCTTGCGGAACACGCCAGCTACACGGGTATAGGCGTACAGCAGGTAAGGCGCGGTATTGCCTTCGAAGTTGAGCATCAGCTCGAAGTTGAAGCTGTAGTCGCTGGTGCGGTGTTTGGACAGGTCGGCGTATTTCACCGCGCCAATACCCACCACTTCGCCGATGCGGCGCAGTTCGTCGTCGGCCAGGCTCTGGTTCTTTTCCTTGACCAGCGCGTAGGCCCTTTCCTTGGCCTCGGTCAGCAGGTCGATCAGCTTCACGGTGCCGCCGTCGCGGGTTTTGAACGGGCGGCCATCGGCGCCGTTCATGGTGCCGAAGCCCATGTGCTCCATTTGCATCGGGTGGCCGACGAAGCCTGCGCGGCGGGCCACTTCGAACACCTGGTTGAAGTGCAGGGCCTGGCGCTGGTCGACGAAGTACAGGGCACGGTCGGCCTTGAGCACATTGCTGCGGTAGCGCACGGCGGCCAGGTCGGTGGTGGCGTACAGGTAACCGCCGTCGGCCTTCTGCACGATCACTGGCAGCGGGTCGCCGTCGCTGTTCTTGAACTCGTCGAGGAACACGCACTGGGCGCCCTGGTCTTCGACCAGCAGGCCCTTGGCCTTGAGGTCGGCCACGACATTGGCCAGGTCGTCGTTGTAGGCGCTTTCACCCATCACGTCCGCCATGGTCAGCTTGACGTTGAGCAGTTCATACGTCTTTTGGCAGTGCGACAGCGAAATGTCCTTGAAGCGTGTCCACAGGGCCAGGCATTCCGGGTCACCGGCCTGCAGCTTGACCACCAGGCCGCGGGCACGGGTGGCGAATGCCTCGGACTCGTCGAAACGCTGCTTGGCCGCGCGGTAGAAGTTTTCCAGGTCCGACAGCTCATCGCTGGTGATCGGGTTTTCCTGCAGGTAGGCCATCAACATGCCGAACTGGGTGCCCCAGTCGCCTACGTGGTTCTGGCGAATGACGGTGTCGCCCAGGAACTCCAGCACCCGCGCCACGCTGTCACCGATGATGGTCGAGCGCAGGTGGCCGACGTGCATCTCTTTGGCCAGGTTGGGGGCCGACAGGTCGACCACCACTTTTTGCGCCGGGCCGGCCTTGCGCGCGCCGAGGTGGGCGTCGGCCAGGGCAGCGTCCAGGCGGTTGGCCAGGGCGTCGGTATTCTGGAAGAAATTGAGGAAGCCAGGGCCTGCGATCTCGACCTTGCTGATATCGGCGCTGGCCGGCAGGGCGTTGATCAGTTTTTCCGCCAGGTCGCGCGGCTTCATGCCGGCCGGCTTGGCCAGCATCATCGCGATATTGCTGGCGAAGTCGCCGTGGGTCTTGTCCCGGGCGTTTTCCACCTGGATCGCCGGCGACAGCCCTTCAGGCAGCACACCGTCGGTGACGAGTTGGGTGAGGGCTTGCTGGATCAGCTGGCGAATGGTGTCTTTCATGGGGGTCTCTTTTCGACCGCAAGCGCGGTGCAGCGCTTGGATGCGCAGGTGGAAAAACTGGGCATTATCCGTGCCTGGGAGCGGGTTGCCAACCTTTGGGCTTCACGTTGGAAGGCGCGAGTAGCAAGTCGCAAGTAGCAAGTCGCAAGAAAAAGCTTGGTTGCGCCGCCTGGCCCTGTTCCGCTCTTGCTTGCAGCTTGCAGCTTGCAGCTTGCAGCTTGCAGCTTGCAGCTTGCAGCTTGCAGCTTGCAGCTTGCAGCTTGCAGCTCAATAAAGGTCGACCGGGTCGACATCCAGCGACCAGCGGACCTGGCGCCCGCTCGGCATCTGCTCCAACACTAGCAACCAGGCACTGATCAGTCGATGCAAAGGCGCCCGGGTGTTGGCCTGTATCAACAACTGCGCGCGGAAACGCCCGGCGCGCCGCTCCATGGGGGCCGGAACCGGGCCCAGCAGCTCGATGCCTGGTAGCCGCTGTTCGGCGACCAGGCGCTCGGCGGCGGCGCAGGCCTCGTCCAGGAAACCTTCAGCCTGCCCCGGCTTGTGCGCTTCTGCGCGCAGCAAGGCCAGGTGCGAGTAGGGCGGCAGCCCGGCGGCACGGCGTTCGTCCAGGGCCTGTTCGGCAAAGGCGAAGTAGCCTTGTTCGGTCAGTTGCACCAGCAGCGGGTGATCGGCCAGGTGGGTCTGGATGATGACCTTGCCCGGTTCCTCGGCACGCCCGGCGCGCCCTGCGACTTGCACGATCAGTTGCGCCATGCGCTCGCTGGCGCGGAAGTCGCCCGAGAAAAGCCCCCCGTCGGCGTCGAGGATGGCCACCAGGGTTACCCGCGGGAAATGGTGCCCTTTGGCAAGCATCTGGGTACCGACAAGGATGCTCGGCTGGCCTTTCTGGATGGTACTGAACAGCTGGTGCATGGCGTCCTTGCGCGCCGTGCTGTCGCGGTCCACACGCAGAACCGGGTAGTCCGGGAACAGCACTTTCAGGCGTTCTTCGGCGCGTTCGGTGCCCGCACCGACCGGGCGCAGGTCGACGTGGTCGCACTGCGGGCACTGGTGTGGCAGGCGTTCGTCATAGCCGCAGTGGTGGCAGCGCAACACCCCGGAGCGCTGGTGCACGGTCATGCGCGCGTCGCAGCGCGGGCATTCCGACAGCCAGCCGCAATCGTGGCACAGCAGCGTCGGGGCGAAGCCGCGGCGGTTGAGGAACACCAGCACTTGCTGGCCGGCTTCCAGTGTCAGGCGGATGGCCTGCTGCAGCGGACCGCTGATGCCACTGTCCAGCGGCAGGCTTTTGACATCCAGGCGCAGCATGCGCGGTGGGCGTGCGCCGCCCGCGCGCTGATTCATGCGCAACAGGCGGTAGCGGCCGGTGAGGGCGTTGTGCAAGGTTTCCAGCGAGGGCGTGGCGGAGCCGAGCAGGATCGGAATGTTCTCCTGGTGCGCCCGCACCAGCGCCAGGTCGCGGGCATGGTAGCGCAGGCCCTCCTGCTGTTTATAAGAACCGTCGTGTTCTTCGTCGATGATGATCAGGCCAGGGTTTTTCATGGGCGTGAACAGCGCTGAACGGGTGCCGATGATAATGTCGGCTTCGCCATCGCGTGCCGCCAGCCAGGCGTCCAGGCGGTCCCGGTCGTTCACCGCCGAATGCAGCAAGGCAATCCGGGCGTTGAAGCGTTGCTCGAAGCGCGCCAGGGTTTGCGGGCCGAGGTTGATCTCCGGGATCAGTACCAGCGCCTGCTTGCCGGCCTCGAGGGTTTCGCGAATCAGCTGCAGGTAGACCTCGGTCTTGCCGCTGCCGGTCACGCCGGCCAGCAGGAAGGCCGCAAAACCGCCGAAGCCCTCGCACACCGCCTCGAAGGCATCGCGTTGCTCGTCATTGAGCGGCAGCTCCGGCTGTGCCAGCCAGTGTTCGTGGCGCAAGCCCGGCTTCTGGCGGCGGACTTCGATCTGCACCAGTTCCTTGGCCAGCAGCAGGTCGAGGCTGTCCTTGTTCAGGTTGAGCTTGGCCAGCAGGCTGTGCGCCACCCCGTGCGGGTGCTGCGCCAGGGTCTTGAGGGCATCGCGCTGGCGCGGTGCCCGGGCGATGCGCGGGTCGTCCAGGCGGGCGTCGGGGGCAATGTGCCAGAAGCGCTCCTGGCGCATTTCTGCGGGCTCGCCCTGGCGCAGTAGCGTGGGCAAGGCCCAGCTCAAGGTGTCACCCAGGCTGTGCTGGTAGTACTGCGCGGTCCACAGGCACAGCTTGAACAGCGAAGGCGGAATCGGGGAGACCGGGTCGAGCAAGGCGCTGGCCGGCTTCAGCTTGTCGGCGGGCACCTCGCTCTGCGCGCACACTTCGACCAGTACGCCGATCATTTCGCGGCGGCCAAAGGGCACGCGAATGCGCATGCCCGGGGCCAGGGCCTGGCGCGCCATGCTCGCTGGCGCCTTGTAGTCGAACAGGCGCCGCAACGGCGAGGGCAGGGCAAGGCGCAGGATGACGTCGGACACGCAGAAAGTCTCGGAGGGCATTACAAGAACTGGCGAGCCTAGCAGACGACGGTCGGTGCAAGCGACATCTTGCACTGACGGTGTGCTCTGGTATTATTCGCCGCCTAATTACGTGCGGTATTCAACAATTGGTGTTGGGTGGCGGCACGCAGCTCGAGGAAGTGACCATGAAAGAAGGTATCCACCCGAACTACGAAGCTGTTGCAGTCACCTGCAGCTGCGGTAACAAGTTCGAAACCCGTTCGACCCTGGGCAGCACCCTGTCGATCGACGTTTGCAACCTGTGCCACCCGTTCTACACCGGTAAGCAGAAAGTCCTGGACACCGGTGGCCGCGTACAGAAGTTCGCCGACCGCTTCGGTATGTTCGGTACCAAGAAGTAATCATGCGCATGGCGAGTCCTTCGGGCTTCGCATTGTTGCTGAAAAAGGCGCCCCTCGTGGGCGCCTTTTTTGTGGGTGCGATCTGGCATTTGCCCGCCCTGGCCTTCTGCCCGCTGCCGGTCAAACCCGAGCAGGTTCGAGTGCGACAGGTGGTCGACGGCGACACGGTGCGTCTGGTGGATGGCCGCAGTGTGCGGCTGATCGGCATCAACACCCCGGAGATCGGTCGCAAGGGGCGTAGCAGCGAGCCCTATGCCGAAGCTGCCAAGCGGCGCTTGCAGGCGTTGGTCAAGGCCAGTGACGGGCGTGTAGGGCTGGTTCCCGGTGTGCAAGCCAAAGACAAGTATGGGCGCACACTGGCGCACATTTATGGCCGTAATGGCGACAATCTCGAAGCACAATTGCTCAGTGAAGGCTTGGGCTACCGGGTGGCCGTCGCCCCCAATGTGCGCCTCAGTGGCTGCCAGCAACGCGCCGAGCAGGCCGCACGCCAGGCCGGCGCCGGCCTTTGGCGGCAGTCGCCCGTGGTGCCGGCAGATGCCATCAGGCACCCTGGTTTTGCTGTGCTCAGTGGCCGAATCATGAGCATCGAACGCAACCGTGGTGGTGTCTGGTTGAACCTTGACCGTGCCGTGGTGGTGCAGGTCTCCGCTCGTCTGCAGCGCAACTTCCCGGCCAGTTTCTTCGCTAACCTCAAAGGGCGCCAGGTCGAGGTGCGTGGCTGGGTGGTGGACCGTTCCCGCAAGGGCGGCCTCAAGCCAGGGCAGCGGCGCTGGGTATTGCCACTGACCGACCCGAGCATGCTGGCGCGTACTTCTGGCTAAAAAATGTAGACAGTTCGCTATTGGATTGTACACACTGTTAGCCGTATGCCCCCGTGGGTTTTAGCGGAAAGTCGTAGGCTAAAGGCCTTGACACAAGTGACCGACCAGTCTTGTGACTACCCGGCTCTTTGCGTATCCTCGGCGGTCCGTCAGAACAGTAAATAGCGGAATGCCCACCATGTCAGACCTGAAAACTGCCGCTCTCGAATATCACGCTCAACCTCGCCCGGGGAAACTGAGCGTCGAACTTTCCAAGCCAACTGCCACTGCCCGTGACCTCGCCCTGGCCTACAGCCCAGGTGTTGCCGAGCCGGTGCGTGAAATTGGCCGGGATCCAGAGCTGGCATACAAATACACCGGCAAAGGCAACCTGGTTGCGGTGATTTCCGATGGCACTGCCATCCTCGGTCTGGGTGACCTCGGCCCACTGGCTTCCAAGCCGGTCATGGAAGGCAAGGGCGTTCTGTTCAAGCGTTTCGCAGGTATCGACGTATTCGACATCGAAGTCGAATCGGAAAGCCCGCAAGCATTCATCGACACCGTTCGCCGCATCTCGATCACCTTCGGTGGCATCAACCTCGAAGATATCAAGGCGCCAGAGTGCTTCGAGATCGAACGCACGCTGATCGAACAGTGCGACATTCCGGTGTTCCACGATGACCAGCACGGTACCGCCATCGTTACTGCGGCCGGCATGATCAACGCCCTGGAAATCGCCGGCAAGAAGCTCGAAGAAGCCAAGATCGTGTGCCTGGGTGCCGGTGCAGCTGCCATCTCCTGCATGAAGTTGCTGGTGAGCATGGGTGCCAAGGTCGAGAACATCTACATGATCGACCGCAGCGGCGTAATCCACGCTGGCCGTGACGACCTGAACCAGTACAAGGCCCAGTTCGCCCACGCGACCGACAAGCGCACCCTGGCCGACGCCCTGGAGGGTGCCGACGTGTTCGTTGGCCTGTCCGGCCCGAACCTGCTGAGCGCGGAAGGCCTGAAGTCGATGGCGGCCAACCCGATCGTGTTCGCCTGCTCCAACCCTGATCCGGAAATTTCGCCAGCGCTGGCTCACGCCACCCGCAGCGACGTGATCATGGCCACCGGCCGTTCGGACTACCCGAACCAGGTCAACAACGTACTGGGCTTCCCGTTCATCTTCCGTGGTGCCCTGGACGTACGCGCCAAGCGCATCAACGAAGAAATGAAAATCGCTGCGGCCATCGCCCTGAAAGACCTGGCCAAGCTGCCGGTACCCAAGGAAGTGTGCGATGCCTACGGCGTGCAAGCTCTGGAGTTCGGCCGTGAGTACATCATTCCGAAGCCCCTGGATGCCCGCCTGATCACCGTCGTTTCCGACGCCGTGGCCAAGGCTGCCATCGAGTCTGGCGTTGCTACCCTGCCGTATCCAAAGCACTACCCGCTCAAGAGCGTGGATGACGTGTTCAACGGCTGATTGCTGTTGTAGCGAAGTAAAAAGCCCCGGCTCCTGCGAGCCGGGGCTTTTTTATGCGCGATGGGAATGCGTCGGGGCCGAGAGGTGAGGGGCAGGGGCCGACAGTGTCGGCGCCCGTAGGGTCGAACGCCGCCGTGCACCTGCCCCGGATCGCGCGCCCTGCCTCAGAACAGATCCATCGGCGTCGCTTCATCCGCTGGCAATGGGCTGCCCGGCACGGCCCCATTGCCCAGTTCGTCCACCGATGGTGGCGAATCCTCGGCCTTGAACAGCTCGAAGTAGGCATTGGGTGTGCCCGGCGAAGCGGCCCGGCCGCTGACGGGGTCTACGCGCAGGCTGAGAATGCCTTCTGGCTCGGCCGGCGCATGTGCAGGCTTGTCCTTGAGTGCCGCACCCATGAAGCTCATCCAGATCGGCAGCGCCGCCGTGCCGCCGTACTCCCGGTGGCCCAGGGTTTCCGGCTGGTCGAAGCCAACCCACACGGTGGTCACGTAGTCGGCGTTGTAGCCAGAGAACCAGGCGTCCTTGGACTCGTTGGTGGTACCGGTCTTGCCTGCCAGGTCGGTGCGGCTCAAAGCCAGCGCCCGGCGGCCGGTGCCGCGCTTGATCACGTCCTGCAGCATGCTGGTGAGAATATAGGTGGTACGCCCGTCGATGATGCGCTCGGCAACCGCTGGTGGCTGCGCTGCCGCAGGGGTTTGGCCGGGGGCCGCCGGTGCCTCGCCGGGCATGCTGGCGGTGCTGATCGGCTGCTCGGGGGCGGCCAGGCCGGCCTGGTCTTCAGTACCTTGGGGTACGCGAGCCGGGTTGGCGGTGAACAGCGTTTCGCCACTGCGGCTCTCGATACGGTCGATCAGGTAGGGGGCAATCTTGTAGCCACCGTTGGCAAAGGTGCTCCAGCCTGTAGCGATTTCCATCGGCGTCAGGGTGGCGGTACCCAGGGCCAGCGACAGGTTGCGCGGCAGGTCCTGCTTGTTGAAGCCGAACTTGGCGATGTAGTCGATGGTGCGGTCCACGCCCATGGCCTGCAGCAAGCGGATCGAAACCAGGTTGCGCGACTTGTACAGCGCTTCGCGCATGCGGATCGGGCCGAGGAACGTGTTGGTATCGTTCTTCGGTCGCCACACCTTATCGACCGATTCGTCTACGAATACGATCGGCGCGTCGTTGACCAGGCTGGCGGCGGTATAGCCACTGTCCAGTGCAGCGCTGTAGATGAACGGCTTGAAGCTTGAGCCCGGTTGGCGTTTGGCCTGCATCGCCCGGTTGTAGTTGCTCTGCTCGAACGAGAAACCGCCGACCAAGGCGCGGATGGCGCCGCTGTTAGGGTCGAGGGTGACCAGTGCACTCTGTGCCCCCGGCACCTGGCTGAACTTGAAGGTGCCATCGTCCAGGCGTTGCAGGCGCACCAGGTCACCGACCTGGGCGACATCGGCGGGCGATTGCGGGGTGCGGCCCTGGGCGTTGCTGTTGATGAACGGGCGCGCCCATTTCATGGTGTCCCAGGCCACATGCACCTGCTGGCCGTCACGGGTCAGCACCGCAAGGCCGGTTTTTTCGACCCGGGTCACGATGCCGGGCTCCAGCCCGCCCAAGGTGCGTTGCTTGCCCAGTTCCTGGCGCCAGGCAGCCTCGGTGCGCCCCGGGAAGCGGGCTTCAGGGCCGCGGTAGCCGTGGCGCTCGTCATAATCGGACAGGCCATTGAGGATGGCCTTGTTGGCCATTTCCTGCATGTCGCTGGGCACGGTGGTGGTAACGCGGAAGCCTTCGGTGTAAGCGTCGCTGCCGTAGCGGCCAACCATTTCCGCGCGAGCCATTTCCGCGACGTACGGTGCATTCACCTCGGGCGTCGGCACGTGGTAGCTGGCGTTGAGTGGCTCGTCCAGGGCGGCCTGGTAGCTGGCCTGGTCAATCTTGCCCAGCTTGTACATGCGGCCCAGGATCCAGTCGCGACGCTCTTTGGCGCGCACCGGGTTGGCCAGCGGGTTGAAGCGCGAGGGCGCCTTGGGCAGGCCGGCGATCATCGCCATCTGTGCCAGGCTCACGTCACGGATCGACTTGCCGTAGTAGACCTGGGCCGCGGCGTCGATACCGTAGGCGCGGTTGCCGAGGTAGATCTTGTTCACGTACAGCTCAAGAATCTCGTCCTTGGTCAGCTCCCGCTCGATCTGCAGGGCCAACAGAATTTCGTTGGTCTTGCGCGAGAAGCTGCGCTCGCTGGTCAGGAAGAAGTTCTTGGCCACCTGCATGGTGATGGTGCTGCCGCCGGTCTGAATGTGCCCGGTTTTCACCAGCTGGGTGGCCGCGCGCATCAGGCTGCTGGGGTCCACGCCGTAGTGGTTGAGGAAATTGTCGTCCTCGGCTGACAGCAATGCCTGAATGAACTGTGGGGGAATGTCTGCGAAACGGATCGGCGAACGGCGCATTTCGCCAAATTCGGCAATCAGCTTGCCATCGCTGCTGTACACCTTGAGGGGGATCTGCAACTGGATGCTTCTGAGCGAATCGACCGAGGGCAGGTTGGGACTAAGATACAGAAACGCACCGCTCACACCGAGTACGAGCGCGCAAATGACTGCGACGGAAGACCACCAGAAGAACTTCAGCAGACGTATCAAGGCTTTTCGGTGTCCAGGTTGAAAGTGGATTGCACGCAGGTCCGGCGGACCAAAAAACGCTGGGCATTATACGCATTTTTTCGCCTTTCCGGGCCACCGGCCAGGCAGCCCGTCGCCCTGACGGGTGGCCCCGGCCCAGTGTTGCCGCGGGGGCGCGACATACAGCAAGGAATTCGCAATGCTTGGACGCTTCGGCAAGGATGCCGGTTCACTGGTAGGGGTGGAAATTACCGCTCACGCCATTCATCTGGTGCAACTGCAACAGCGCAAAGGCGGCTGGCGGGTGCTGGGTTGGGCCCATGAGCCGCTGCAGCTCGGGGCAGGCAATGACTGGGCAGCAGCGCCCGAGCAGGTCTCGGCGGCATTGCAGCGCGCTCATCGGCGCAGCGGCCTCGGCGAGCGCCGGCTAGCCCTGGCGCTGCCCGCCAGCCAGGTCATCTGCAAGCTGTGTCACCTGCCACTGGCGCCCGGTGAGGAGCAACTGGAGGCGCAGTTGCTGGCGGATGCCGAACGGTTGTTTCCGTTCCCGCTGGAAGACCTGGCCCTGGACTTCCAGGTCCTGGGGGCTTCAGGTGTTCAGCCAGCCTGCAGCGAGGTGCTGGTTGCAGCCTGTCGGCAGAGTGCACTGGCACCCCTCGAAGCGCTGGTGCAGCAGGCGGGGCTGCAACTGGAGGCGGTCGAGGTCGACAGCATTGCCCTGCGCCGCATGCTGCCTGCGGGTGAGCAGGCTGGGGCGGCGTTGCTGCGTATCGAGCCCCACCGGGCGACTGTTCATGCCTGGGCGCCTGGCGGGGCGCTGCAGCGCCGGGAGCTGCGGGCAGCTGACGGGGATATGGCCGCGCAACTGCCCGAGCGGCTGCCTGCGCTGCTCGCCGAAGGGCTTTTGCCTGCCAGGTTGTGGGTCAGCAACTGGTCGCCGCTGCAGCCGGGCTGGCTGCAGGCCCTGGGCCAAAGCCTGGCGCTGCCGTGCCAAGAACTGCCTGCGCTGGCCGGGCTTGCCCAGGTCGATGGGCCGATGCTGCTGGCGAGTGCCCTGGCGCTTGGAGGGGCGCGACCATGATGCGGCTGAACCTTCTGCCGTGGCGCGAGCGCCAGCGCCAGGCGGCCATGCGCCGATTTCGCAGCCATCTGGTGGCTGGCGCATTGCTGGCATTGTGCGCCGTGACGCTGGTCGACCAACAGGCACGCCAGCGCGGCCAGCAACAAGCGTTGGCCAACACCCAGCGCCAGGCAGCCCTGGAAACCCTGGGCCTGGAGGCTCAGCCACTGGCTGATGTGCGTGCCCAGCATGCCGCACTGCTCGGCCGCCTGGCGGTGCTGGAGGGCCTGCAGGCTCAGCAAGGGGTTCTGCCTGGCGTATTCGCCGACCTCGAAAGGTCACTGCCATTGGGCATGCAGTTGCTGGGCCTCAGCCTGGAAAACGGCCGCCTGGAGTTGACCGGGCTCGCCACCTCCGGCGCCGTACTGGCCCAGTTCATGCGCGACCTCGAGCGCTCCGGCGTGCTGCTGGACCTGGAGCTCAAACACATCAAGAGCCAGCCAGGCGGCGATGAGTTCTTGCTGGCTGCGCGCGTGGCGGCGTTCTGGTCGTGACCAAGGTGCAACTGCTCGCATGGCTTGGCGCAGCCGAGCGCTCCAGCCGCTTCCGGCGGCTGGCACCTGTGGCACTGGCGGTGCTGCTGTTCGGCCTGGGCTGCGCGATTCGCCTGCCGGGCATGTGGCAGCAGCAGGGTGAAGAAGAGGGCAAGCACGCCGAGCTGAACCGGCAGCAGGCTGCCACGCAGGCGCAGATTGCCGAGTTGCAGGGGGTGCGGGCACAGCTGGCGAGCGATGGGCAGCGCTTGCAAAAGGCACAATGGCAGCTGGCTGCCGGCGAAAGCATGAGCGACCTGCTAGACCGCCTGTCGGGTTCGGGGCGCGAGCACGGCCTGCTCGTCGAGCGCCTCGATGTGCACGAGCAGCAGCAGCGGCAGGGCTTCAGCGTAGTGCCACTGGAGTTGCAGGTGGTGGGCAGCTACCCAGCCTTGCGGGGCTGGCTGGACGAGTGGTTGGGGCAGGTGCGTGTCATGCACGGTCGCAGCATGCGCCTGGCAGCCGGCGGTGGCGAACCAGGCCTGCTGCGTTTGCAACTGCGGGTCGATGCCTATCACGCGCCGGTTGCCGGGGTGGCAGTCGCCATGCTTGCGCGGCTGCCTGCCAGGCCGGCAACGCGAGCACCGGCCATGGATCCGTTCGCCGCGTTGGCAACGCACCTGTCGGGTGGTTTGACCCGCGCGCCCCTGGCCCAGTTGGAAATGGTCGGCAGCCTGACGCGTGGGCAGGAACATCAAGCGCTGCTGCGGGCGGCCGGCAGGCTCTATCGCGTCCGCCTTGGGGACCGGGTAGGGCGTGATCAAGGGATAGTGATGCACATCGGCCCGCGCCAGGTCGAAGTGCGCGAACGGTTGTTCATGGCGGGGGTGTGGCATGAGCGCACGGCGTTCATCACCCTCGCAAAACGCCTGGGCAAGGAGGCCCCGGATCAGAATGAGAACGAGGATGATCTACCTGCTGGCGGCCCTGCTGCCCATGCCTCTGGCGACCGCGACGCCTTACCAGGGTGAGCCGCTGTCGCTGCACTTTCAGGATGTCGAGATTCGCTCGGTTTTGCAGGTACTCGCCGACTATGCCGGCGTCAACCTGGTCGCCAGCGACGATGTGCAGGGCAATGTCACCCTGCGCTTGCAGGATGTGCCGTGGGATCAGGCGCTGGACCTGGTCTTGCGCAGCAAAAGCCTCGCCCGGCGCCAGGAGGGCAATGTGCTGCTGGTGGCGCCGGCGGCCACGCTGGCTGCGCAAACTGCCGAAGCGCGTGCGGGGCAGGTGCTGGAGGCGCAGTTGCAGCCCATGCGCCGGGAGCTGTTGCCTGTTCACCATGCCAAGGCTGCCGAACTTGCGGAACTGCTCAAGACCAGCCTGGCCGACGAAAGCCTGCTCGCCGGTTGGGGCAGCCTGAGTGTCGATGAGCGCACCAATACCCTGGTGGCCTACCTGCCGGCCGAACGCCTCGATGAACTGCGGCAACTGGTGGCGCAGCTGGATGTGCCGGTGCGCCAGGTGGCGATCGAGGCGCGCATCGTCGAGGCCAACGTCGATTACGAGAAAGCCCTTGGGGTGCGCTGGGGCAGCCCTTTGTATGGCGACAACCCGCTGCCGGGCAAGTCGCTGTTCGTCGACCTGGGTGTCGAGCGGGCTGGCAGCAGCATCGGCCTTGGCCTGCTGCGCGGGGATGTGCTGCTGGACCTCGAACTCAGCGCCATGGAAAAAAGCGGCAATGGCGAGATCATTTCGCAACCCAAGGTGGTCACGGCCGACAAGGAAACGGCCAGGATCCTCAAGGGCACCGAGGTGCCCTACCAGGAAACCACCAAGAGCGGCGCCACCTCGGTGTCGTTCCGCGAGGCCTCGCTGTCGTTGGAGGTGACCCCGCAAATTACCCCGGACAACAAGGTAATCATGGCTGTCAGGGTGACCAAGGACGAACCGGATTACGTCAATGCCTTGAACAACGTGCCGCCGATCCGCAAGAACGAGGTGAATGCCAAGGTTCGCGTGGCCGACGGCGAAACGATCGTGATTGGCGGCGTGTACTCGACTTCGCAAAACAATGTGGTCGACAAGGTGCCATTTTTGGGTGATCTGCCGTATGTTGGGCGGCTGTTTCGACGCGATGCATTACAAGAGAAAAAATCCGAGCTGCTGGTCTTCCTGACTCCGCGTATCATGAGTGACCAGGCGATTGCTGTGAGTCGTTGATTCTGTGCGAAATTTGATACTTGTGGGGCCCATGGGTGCTGGTAAAAGCACCATCGGCCGCCTATTGGCCAAAGAGCTGCGCCTGCTGTTCAAGGATTCCGACAAGGAAATCGAACTGCGTTGCGGCGCCAACATCCCGTGGATTTTCGACAAGGAAGGCGAGCCGGGTTTCCGTGATCGCGAGCAAGCGATGATTGCCGAGCTGTGTGGCCTCGACGGCGTGGTCCTGGCCACCGGTGGCGGTGCCGTCATGCGCGAAGCCAACCGCCAGGCGCTGCACCAGGGCGGCCGGGTAATCTACCTGCACGCCTCGGTCGAACAGCAGGTCGGCCGCACGGCGCGCGACCGCAATCGCCCGCTGCTGCGCACCGCCAACCCCGAGGCCACCCTGCGGAACCTGCTGGAAACCCGCGACCCGCTCTACCGCGAGATCGCCGACCTGGTCGTAGAAACCGACGAGCGGCCACCACGCATGGTGGTGATCGACATCCTCGAGCGCTTGCAGCAGTTGCCGCCCCGTTAACCCGGGACTATTCTCGGCCACCAGCGCCGAGGCGAGGTTCAACGTTACCGCGCAGGTCGCCAGAACGGCACCGCGCCCAAGAACATTGTGGGGATACATGCAGACACTGAAGGTCGACCTGGGCGAGCGTAGCTACCCGATCTACATTGGCGAAGGCCTGCTGGACCAGCCCGAGCTGCTGGCGCCGCACATTGTCGGCCGGCAGGTTGCCATCGTCTCCAACGAGACCGTCGCGCCGCTGTATCTCGACCGCCTGGCCAAGACCCTGGGGGCCTACTCGGTGCTGCCAGTGATACTGCCCGATGGCGAAGCCCACAAGAACTGGGAAACCCTGCAACTGATCTTCGATGGCCTGCTGACGGCGCGGCATGACCGCCGTACCACCGTGGTCGCCCTGGGCGGCGGGGTGGTCGGTGACATGGCCGGCTTTGCCGCTGCCTGCTATCAGCGGGGCGTGGACTTCATCCAGGTGCCGACCACCCTGTTGTCCCAGGTCGACTCCTCGGTAGGCGGCAAGACCGGCATCAACCACCCGCTGGGCAAGAACATGGTCGGCGCCTTCTACCAGCCCAACGCGGTGCTGATCGATACCACCAGCCTGAAGACCTTGCCGGCGCGCGAGCTTTCGGCAGGCCTGGCCGAAGTGATCAAGTACGGGCTGATCTGTGACAAGCCCTTCCTCGCCTGGCTCGAAGACAATATGCAGGCCCTGCGTACCCTCGACTCGGCAGCCCTGACCGAAGCCATTCGCCGCTCGTGTGCGGCCAAGGCCGCAGTGGTGGGCGCCGACGAACGCGAGTCTGGCGTGCGGGCCACGCTGAACTTGGGGCATACCTTCGGGCATGCCATCGAAACCCACATGGGCTATGGCGTGTGGCTGCACGGCGAAGCCGTGGCGGCGGGCACGGTCATGGCCCTGGAAATGTCCATGCGCCTTGGCTGGCTCGACCAGGCCGAGCGCGATCGCGGAATCCGCCTGTTGCAGGACGCAGGTTTGCCGGTGGTGCCACCACAGGAAATGACCCCGGCGCATTTCATGGAGCACATGGCGGTCGACAAGAAGGTGCTCGACGGGCGTCTGCGTTTGGTGCTGCTGCGCCAGATGGGCGAGGCCGTGGTCACCGACGACTATCCGAAAGAGATTCTACAGGCCACGCTGTCGGCGGATCACCGCGCGATCGTGGCCCAGCTTTGAGGTTGTGACAGCGCAATGACCAGTTTGCATGCCGATGAGGCCTTTCTCGACCATTACCAGTTGAGCCACGATCCGTTCGCACCGCGGGTGCCCGGCTTCAAGTTTTTCCCTGCCCAGCGCAAGCCTGTGCTCGGCCAGCTGCACCACCTGGCTCGCTACAGCCAACTGATGCTGGTCGTCACCGGCCCGCAGGGTAGCGGCAAGACCCTGCTGCGCCAGGCGCTGGTGGCCAGTACCAACAAGCAGGCGGTGCAGAGCGTTGTGGTGTCCGCCCGTGGTGCCAGCGATGCTGCCAGTGTATTGGGCCAGGTCGCGCAGAACCTGGACGTGGCCCAGCCGGAGATGCAGGCGATCCTGTCCAAGGTGGTGCAACTGGCACTCACCGGGCAGGAAGTGTACTTGCTGGTGGACGATGCGGAACAACTCGACGAGTCGGCACTCCAAGCGTTGCTGGAATTGGCGGCGGGGGTGCCGGAAGGGCGCCCGCACGTGTTCCTGTTTGGTGAGCCTTCGCTGATTGCAGGGCTGGACGAGCTCAATGTCGAGGAAGAACGCTTCCACATCATCGAGCTGGCCCCCTACAGTGAAGAGGAAACCCGCGAATACCTGGAGCAGCGCCTGGAAGGCGCAGGCCGGGGCATCGAGGTGTTCAGCCGTGAACAGATCGTCGATATCCATGAAAACTCCGACGGCTGGCCTGGCAACATCAACCAGGTCGCCCGTGACACTTTGATCGAAGCCATGATCGCCAGCCGGACGACGGCCAAGCGACCATCCATGGGGTTCAAGATGCCAAAAAAACATGTGCTCGCGTTGTCTGCCGTGGTCGTGGTTGCCGTTGCAGCTGCCGTGTTGATGCCCAAGAAAGGCGAGAAAGCGCCGGCCGACGCACCGGCTGCCCAGGCTCAGTTACCGCTTGGCGACGGCAAGCAGGGCGCCAACATCGAGTTCTCTGGCTCGTCCCAGCCGGTGCCGCTGCCACTGGGAGGCCAGTCGCAGCCGGTGATGCGCGAGCCGCTGGCCCAGGCCGCAGGCATGGGTGAGGGGGAAGAAGGCAGCCCGGCTGGCGATACCGCCCTGCAGCCTGGCAACCCGCCGCCGACCGTGACCACCATCGCCCCGCCGCAAGGCGTAGCGGCGGGCCCCGCGCCGACGCCTGTGCAACCCGTGCAGCAGGTTGCGCCTGCGCAGAAACCGGTCGCAACCCAGCCTGCCAAGCCGGTTGCGACGGCCAAGCCGGCCCCGGCACCGACCCAGGTCGCCGTGGCCAAGCCGGCCGCCAAGCCTGCTGAAAAACCAGCCGCTGGCGGCACTGGCAACAGCAGCTGGTACGCCGGCCAGAAACCGGGTAATTACGTGGTGCAGATCCTCGGCACCAGCTCCGAGGCCTCGGCGCAGGCGTACGTGAAAGCCCAGGGTGGCGACTATCGCTACTTCAAGAAAGACCTGCAAGGCAAGCCGCTGTATGTGGTCACTTACGGCAGTTTCGCCAGCCGCGATGCTGCGGTTGCCGCAATCAAGAACTTGCCAGCGAAGGTCCAGGCTGGTAAACCTTGGCCACGTACCGTCGCCAGCGTCCAACAAGAGCTGGCCTCGGCCCGCTGATACCTGCCGGGCGGCACCACCCCGCTGCCCTGTTGCTAAGCGAATTCTAGCTTTCGACTAGCCTGCTGCGCCCGAGCGCGGCAGGCTTTTCTGTCCCAGACTGCCGGCCACAAGCCCCGAGTTGCAGTCATGGCTGAAACGCTTCAGACTCAAGTCAAGCGCCTATCACGGTGCATGACGCAAAAACATTCAAAATGGCGACATAAATTTTCAATGGTGAGACATGAAAATTTGTGGGCATCGCTGTCGCTGTGCAACAATGGTTTTCCATGGCCACCGCAAAAAAGCTGGCGTTTGATCGGCGTGGATGGTAAGTGGTTGTTAAAAAAGAGATTTGCCTCCGTTGAGAGGTGAACCTGGTGAGAATGTGTCTATGAAAACAGGTCTGTACCATCCCGAAGAATTCAAGGACAACTGTGGTTTTGGCCTGATCGCCCATATGACGGGCGAGGCGAGCCACCACCTTCTGCAAACCGCCATGCAGGCACTGACTTGCATGACCCACCGCGGTGGCATCAACGCCGACGGCAAGACCGGTGACGGTTGCGGTCTGCTGATACAGAAGCCCGATCAGTTCCTGCGCGCCATGGCCCAGGAGCATTTTGCCGTCGAGTTGCCCAAGCAGTACGCCGTCGGCATGGTGTTCTTCAACCAGGACCCGGTCAAAGCCGAAGCTGCACGTGCCAACATGGATCGCGAGATCATCGCTGCCGGGCTGAAGCTGGTTGGCTGGCGCAAGGTGCCGATCGACACCAGCGTTCTCGGCCGCCTGGCCATGGAGCGCCTGCCGCAGATCGAGCAGGTGTTCATCGGCGGTGAGGGCCTGAGCGACCAGGAATTCGCCATCAAGCTGTTCAGCGCCCGGCGCCGTTCGTCGGTTGCCAACGCCGATGACGCCGACCACTACATCTGCAGCTTCTCGCACAAGACCATCATCTACAAAGGCCTGATGATGCCGCGCGATCTCGCGGCGTTTTACCCGGACCTGGGTGACGAGCGCCTGCAAACGGCGATCTGCGTGTTCCACCAGCGCTTCTCGACCAACACCCTGCCGAAGTGGCCGCTGGCGCAGCCGTTCCGCTTCCTCGCCCACAACGGCGAGATCAACACCATTACCGGTAACCGCAACTGGGCCATGGCCCGTCGCACCAAGTTCGCCAACGACCTGATCCCCGACCTCGCAGAGCTTGGCCCGCTGGTCAACCGCGTCGGTTCGGACTCCTCGAGCATGGACAACATGCTGGAGCTGATGGTCACCGGCGGTATCGACCTGTTCCGCGGCGTGCGCATGCTGGTACCACCAGCCTGGCAGAACGTCGAGACCATGGACGCCGACCTGCGCGCGTTCTACGAATACAACTCCATGCACATGGAGCCGTGGGACGGTCCGGCCGGTATCGTCATGACCGAAGGCCGCCACGCGGTGTGCCTGCTCGACCGTAACGGCCTGCGCCCGGCGCGCTGGGTGACCACCACCAATGGCTACATCACCATCGCCTCTGAAATCGGCGTGTGGGGCTACCAGCCTGAGGAAGTATTGGCCAAGGGCCGCGTGGGCCCGGGCCAGATCCTTGCCGTGGACACCGAAACCGGGCAGATCCTCGATACCGATGCCATCGACGACCGCCTGAAGTCGCGCCACCCGTACAAGCGTTGGCTGCGTCAGCACGCCACGCGTATCCAGGCGACGCTGACCGACGACCAGGGCGTGGCCAGCTACGACGCTGACCAGCTCAAGCAATACATGAAAATGTTCCAGGTCACCTTCGAAGAGCGTGACCAGGTGCTGCGCCCGTTGGGTGAGCAGGGCCAGGAGGCCGTTGGCTCGATGGGTGATGACACGCCGATGGCTGTCCTGTCGCAACGCGTGCGTTCGCCGTACGACTTCTTCCGCCAACAGTTCGCCCAGGTGACCAACCCACCGATCGACCCGCTGCGCGAAGCGATCGTGATGTCGCTGGAAATCTGCCTCGGCGCTGAGCGCAACATCTTCCAGGAGTCCCCGGAGCACGCCTCGCGGGTGATCCTCAGCTCGCCAGTCATTTCGCCGGCCAAGTGGCGTTCGCTGATGAACCTGGAGCGTGAAGGCTTCGAGCGTCAGCTGATCGACCTCAACTATGAGCAGAGCGTCGGCCTGGAAGCGGCGATCCGCAACATTGCCGACCAGGCTGAAGAAGCCGTGCGCGCGGGCAAGACCCAGCTGGTGCTGAGCGACCGCTACATTGCCCCGGGCAAGCTGCCTGTGCACGCTTCGCTGGCCGTGGGTGCCGTACACCACCGCCTGACCGAGCAGGGCCTGCGTTGCGACAGCAACATCCTGGTGGAAACCGCCACAGCCCGCGACCCGCATCACTTCGCCGTGCTGCTGGGCTTCGGTGCGTCGGCCGTCTACCCGTACCTGTCCTACGAAGTGCTCGCCGACCTGATTCGTACCGGTGAAGTGCTGGGCGACCTGGACGAGGTGTTCAAGTACTACCGCAAAGGCATTTCCAAAGGCTTGCTGAAGATCCTGTCGAAGATGGGTATCTCCACCATCGCCTCGTACCGGGGTGCGCAGCTGTTCGAAGCCATCGGCCTGTCCGAAGAAGTGGTCGGCCTGAGCTTCAAGGGGGTGTCCAGCCGCATCAAGGGTGCACGCTTCGAAGACCTGGAAAGCGACCAGAAGCTGCTGGCAGCCGAAGCCTGGAGCGCGCGCAAGCCGATCCAGCAAGGCGGCCTGCTGAAGTTCGTGCACGGTGGCGAGTACCACGCCTACAACCCGGACGTGGTCAACACGCTGCAGGCTGCAGTGCAGCAGGGTGACTACGCCAAGTTCAAGGAATACACCACGCTGGTCGACCAGCGCCCGGTGTCGATGATCCGCGACCTGCTGAAGGTCAAGGTGGCCGACCAGCCTTTGGCGCTGGAACAGGTCGAGCCGCTGGAGGCCATCCTCAAGCGCTTCGACTCCGCCGGTATTTCCCTTGGCGCCCTGTCGCCGGAAGCGCACGAAGCCTTGGCCGAGGCGATGAACCGCCTGGGCGCGCGCTCCAACTCCGGTGAGGGTGGCGAAGACCCGTCGCGCTACGGCACCATCCGCAGCTCGAAGATCAAGCAGGTGGCCACCGGCCGCTTTGGTGTGACCCCGGAATACCTGGTGAACGCCGAAGTGCTGCAAATCAAGGTGGCCCAGGGCGCCAAGCCCGGCGAGGGCGGCCAGCTGCCAGGCGGCAAGGTCAATGGCCTGATCGCCAAGCTGCGCTATGCGGTACCGGGCGTGACCCTGATCTCGCCGCCACCGCACCACGACATTTACTCGATCGAAGACCTGGCCCAGCTGATCTACGACCTCAAGCAGGTCAACCCGCAGGCCCTGGTGTCGGTCAAGCTGGTGGCAGAGGCCGGCGTGGGCACCATTGCCGCCGGTGTGGCCAAGGCTTATGCCGACCTGATCACCATTTCCGGCTATGACGGTGGTACCGGTGCGTCGCCGCTGACCTCGATCAAGTACGCCGGCGCCCCGTGGGAACTGGGCCTGGCCGAAACCCACCAGACCCTGCGCGGCAACGACCTGCGCGGCAAGGTGCGGGTACAGACCGACGGTGGCCTGAAAACCGGCCTGGACGTGATCAAGGCTGCCATCCTCGGCGCCGAAAGCTTCGGCTTTGGCACCGCGCCCATGATCGCCTTGGGCTGCAAGTACCTGCGCATCTGCCACCTGAACAACTGCGCGACCGGCGTAGCCACGCAGAATGACAAGCTGCGCAAGGACCACTACATCGGCACCGTCGACATGGTGATCAATTTCTTCACCTTCGTCGCCGAAGAAACCCGTGAGTGGCTGGCCAAGCTGGGCGTGCGCAGCCTCGGCGAACTGATCGGCCGTACCGACCTGCTCGACGTGCTGCCAGGCGACACCGAGCGTCAGCGGTACCTGGACCTGTCGCCGCTGCTGGGCAGCTCGCACATTCCGGCAGACAAGCCACAGTTCTGCGAAGTCGACAGGAACCCGCCGTTCGACGAAGGCCACCTGGCCGAGAAGATGGTGGAAATGGCCATGCCGGCCATTCGTGACCAGGCCGGTGGCGAGTTCAGCCTCGACATCTGCAACTGCGACCGTTCCATCGGCGCGCGTGTATCGGGCGAGATCGCCCGCCTGCACGGCAACCAGGGCATGGCCGCGGCGCCGATCACGTTCCGTTTCAAAGGGACCGCGGGTCAGAGCTTCGGCGTGTGGAACGCCGGTGGCCTGAACCTGCACCTGGAAGGCGACGCCAACGACTACGTCGGCAAGGGCATGACCGGTGGCAAGCTCACCATCGTGCCGCCTGCTGGCAGCCCGTTCGCCACCCAGGACAGCGCCATCCTCGGCAACACCTGCCTGTACGGTGCCACTGGCGGCAAACTGTTTGCCGCCGGTACTGCCGGCGAGCGCTTCGCTGTCCGTAACTCCGGCGCCCACGCTGTTGTCGAGGGTACCGGCGATCACTGCTGTGAATACATGACCGGCGGCTTTGTCTGCGTGCTGGGCAACACCGGTTACAACTTCGGTTCTGGCATGACTGGCGGCTTCGCCTACGTGCTCGACATGGACAACAGCTTCGTCGACAAGCTCAACCACGAGCTGGTGGAAATCCAGCGTATCAGTGGGGAAGCCATGGAAGCTTACCGCAGCCATCTGGCGCGGGTCCTTGCCGAGTATGTGGAGGAGACCGGCAGCGAGTGGGGGCGTGAGCTCTCGGAGAACCTGGACGACTACGTGCGGCGCTTCTGGCTGGTCAAGCCCAAGGCAGCCAACCTGAAGCAACTGCTGTCCAGCACTCGCGCCAACCCGCAGTAACAACAGCTGCAAGTGGCAAGCCTCAAGCTGCACGCAGAAGCAGCACGAGGTTTGCCCGGCTTAAGTGATCGTCTTGCAGTTTGCAGCGTGTAGCTTGCAGCTGCTGTAAAGAGGTTTTGAAAAATGGCTGAACGTCTGAACAACGACTTCCAGTTCATCGAAGTGGGCCGCAAGGACCCGAAGAAAAAGCTGCTGCGCCAGCGCAAGAAAGAGTTCGTGGAAATCTACGAGCCGTTCAAGCCGCAGCAGTCCGTGGAGCAGGCGCACCGTTGCCTGGGCTGCGGTAACCCGTACTGCGAGTGGAAGTGCCCGGTGCACAACTTCATCCCCAACTGGTTGAAGCTGGTTTCCGAAGGCAACATCCTGGCGGCGGCGGAGCTGTCGCACCAGACCAACACTCTGCCCGAAGTGTGCGGCCGGGTGTGCCCGCAAGACCGCCTGTGCGAGGGTGCCTGCACCCTGAACGACGGCTTTGGCGCGGTGACCATCGGCTCGGTGGAGAAGTACATCACCGATACCGCCTTTGCCATGGGCTGGCGCCCGGACATGTCCAAGGTCAAGCCCACCGGCAAGCGCGTCGCCATCATTGGCGCCGGCCCAGCGGGCCTGGGCTGCGCCGACGTGCTGGTGCGCGCCGGGGTTACCCCGGTGGTATTCGACAAGAACCCGGAAATCGGTGGCCTGCTGACCTTCGGTATTCCCGAGTTCAAGCTGGAAAAGAGCGTGCTCAGCAACCGCCGCGAAGTGTTCACCGGCATGGGTATCGAGTTCCGCCTCAATACCGAGGTGGGCAAGGACGTGACCATGGAACAACTGCTCGCCGAGTACGACGCAGTGTTCATGGGCATGGGTACCTACACCTACATGAAGGGTGGCTTCCCGGGTGAGGACCTGCCGGGCGTGCATGACGCGCTGGACTTCCTGATTGCCAACGTCAACCGCAACCTGGGCTTCGAGAAGTCGCCTGAAGACTTCATCGACATGCAGGGCAAGAAGGTTGTGGTGCTGGGCGGTGGCGACACTGCCATGGACTGCAACCGTACCTCCATCCGCCAGGGTGCCAAGGCAGTGACCTGCGCCTATCGCCGTGACGAAGCCAACATGCCGGGTTCGCGCAAAGAGGTGAAGAACGCCAAGGAAGAAGGCGTGAAGTTCCTCTACAACCGCCAACCCATCGCCATTGTCGGCGAGGACAAGGTCGAGGGTGTGAAGGTGGTCGAAACCCGCCTGGGCGAGCCGGATGCCCGTGGCCGTCGCAGCCCCGAGCCGATTCCGGGTTCCGAGGAAATCCTGCCGGCCGATGCTGTGGTGATCGCCTTTGGCTTCCGCCCAAGCCCGGCGCCGTGGTTCGAGCAGCATGACATCCAGCTGGACAGCCAGGGCCGTGTGGTGGCGCCGGAGAAGGGCAAGTTCAAGCACCAGACCAGCAACCCGAAAGTGTTTGCCGGTGGCGACATGGTGCGCGGTTCGGACCTGGTGGTGACGGCGATCTTCGAAGGGCGCACTGCTGCTGAGGGTATCCTGGACTACCTGGAAGTCTGATTCTCGACCTGTTCGCGGGCACGCCCGCTGCCACAGGGTTCGGCGCAGAACCTGTGGCAGCGGGCGTGCCCGCGAAGCTTTTGTATACAAAAACGCTTGATCTGTGGCATCCAATAGACAAAACGCATGGCCATGGCCGTGCCTTTTGCGCTGGCGTCTGAGAAAATGCCCGCACTATTTTTCCGGATGCCGACATGACTGCCCTGAAGAACGATCGTTTCCTGCGTGCACTGCTCAAGCAACCCGTAGACGTCACCCCGGTGTGGATGATGCGCCAGGCCGGGCGCTACCTGCCGGAGTACCGCGCCAGCCGTGCCAAGGCAGGCGATTTCATGAGCCTGTGCATGAACCCGCAGTTCGCCTGCGAGGTTACCTTGCAGCCGCTGGACCGCTATCCGCTGGACGCTGCGATCCTGTTCTCCGACATCCTCACCATCCCCGATGCCATGGGCCTGGGCCTGTACTTCGAAACCGGCGAAGGCCCGCGTTTCAGGAAGGTCGTCAGTACCCCGGCCGATATCGAAGCCCTGCCGGTTCCCGACCCGCAAAAAGACCTGGGCTACGTGATGGATGCGGTCAGCACCATCCGCCGCGAACTCAACGGCCGCGTTCCGCTCATCGGTTTTTCCGGTAGCCCCTGGACCCTGGCCACCTACATGGTCGAAGGCGGTTCGTCGAAGGACTTCCGCAAGACCAAGGCCATGGCCTATGACAACCCGCAAGCGCTGCACCTGCTGCTGGACAAGCTGGCCCAGTCGGTGACCAGCTACCTCAACGGGCAGATCCTTGCCGGTGCCCAGGCCGTGCAGATCTTCGACACCTGGGGCGGCAACCTGTCAGCGGCGGCCTACCAGGAGTTCTCCCTCGCCTACATGCGCAAGATCGTCAGCGGCCTGATCCGCGAGCACGAAGGGCGCAAGGTGCCGGTCATTCTGTTCACCAAGAACGGTGGCCTGTGGCTTGAAAGCATCGCCGAGGCCGGTGCCGATGCCCTGGGCCTGGACTGGACCTGTGACATTGGCGACGCCCGTCGCCGTGTGGGCGACAAGGTGGCCTTGCAGGGCAACATGGACCCGACCGTGCTGTACGCCAAGCCAGGGGCCATCCGCCAGGAAGTGGCGCGCATCCTGGCCAGCTACGGCCACGGCAACGGCCACGTGTTCAACCTGGGCCATGGCATCACCCCGGAAGTCGACCCGGCGCACGCAGGCGTGTTCATCAACGCGGTGCACGAGCTGTCGGCGCAATACCACGTTTGAGTTTCCAGGCTCCCCGAACCAGGGTTTGGGGAGCCTGTGCCTGCCGCTGCCGTGCATTTCCGAAAATGTGCCGAACGTTCAGCCGTATTCCTACATATAGGCACAGATGTTTCTTCTAATGTCCGACCTCCCTTGAGCAGAGGGCACATTCGCCGCGCGTGAATGTGCCCTTTTGCATTCAACCTTCGGAGTTCGTGATGAATACAAGAAAAACCCTGCGCAGAAGCGTTGTTGCCACCGGTGTGTGGATGGCTATCGCAGGTGCAGGTTTGCAGGTTCAGGTTGCCCAGGCACACGGCCATCTGGCTGACCCGCCTTCACGTGCAGCGCTGTGCCATGCCAACCACAAGAACCTGAACAGCAACTGTGGCGGCGCTCAGTACGAACCGTGGTCGGTCGGTGAGGCCATTGGGCGTTTCCCGGCGGCCGGCCCTGTTGACGGGAAAATTGCCAGCGGTGGTGTCCGTGGTGATTTCGGTGCCCTCGACGAGCAGTCGGCCAACCGCTGGCATCTGACCCCCATCGTTGACCGGAACATTCAGTTCGACTGGCATTACCAGGCGCCGCACCCGGTAACCACGTGGGAATACTTCATCACCAAAGCCGACTGGAACCCCAATACCGCACTGAGCCGCGCCTCGTTCGACGACGCGCCGTTCTGTGTAGTCGATGGCAACAACCAGGTGCCTGCCAGCGGCACTGGCACCAACCCCAAGCATAGCTGCACCTTGCCAGCCGACCGTGCCGGCCAGCACGTGATCCTGGGTGTCTGGAAAGTGGGGGATACCGACAAGGCCTTCCATAGCGTGGCTGACGTCGATATTCAACTTGACGGCGGGCCAGCGCCCGAATGGCCGCGCCTGGCCGAGATCAGCGCCAGCCGAGACCTTGAAGTGGGCGACCAGGTGACGGCCCGCGCATTCGATGCCAATGGCGAGCGTCCGTCGCACCATGTGAGCGTTACCATCGACAACGCCGAAGAAGGTATCGCTGCCAACTGGGCTTACAAGCTCGCCAGGCAGATCAACGAAACCCAGACGCTGGTCCGTGCCGGGCAAATGGATGCCGACGGTAACATCGAGCCTGTCCAGGGCTCCAACAGCATCTTCGCCAAAGCCGAAAGTGGCCTGACCAACTACATCCTCGACTTCAAGGCCGCTGCCGGTGAGCCCGCCACCCTGCACCTGCATGATGTCAAACCTGAGTACACCATCGCTGATGGCCAGGGTAGCGTGGACTTTACCGTAATGACCAACAAGGCCTTGACCGTATCGGCGCGGCTGTTCGACGCCAGCAACAAGCAGGTCGCCTACGCACGGCAACTGGTCAACGGCAGCGCGCCGTTCGCCTTGAACGTCGCCAGCGTGCCGGGTGAGCACACCCTCAAGGTCGTCGGCGTAGACAAGCGCGAGCGCGAGCTGCTGCAGGATGAGCGCACGGTCCAGCTCAAGGCGTCGGGTGACGGGTCGTACGACTTTGTCTTCCCGGAGTCGCTGTCGAGCTACCAGGCCGGCACCAAGGTACTGCAGCCCAAGAATGGCAAGGTCTACGAGTGCCAGCCCTTCCCGAACTCGGGTTACTGCGTGCAGTACTCCGCCAATGCCGCCCAGTTCGAGCCAGGTACCGGCTCTCACTGGAACATGGCCTGGACCGAGAAGTAATGCAGCACACCTGGCCCCTCGACGGGGGGCCAGGCCCTTCGAGTACTGTTTATGCAAGCACGAAAATATGCCTGGCAGCAGATCCTCCTGCACTGGGTCTCTGCCTTGGTCATCATTTGGGTACTGCTCAGCGGCTTCTACGTGGCGCACCTGAACGTCACCCCGACCACGTTTCACTTGGTTGCGTTCGTCAACGTGGCCATGACCACCCTGTTCATCCCGATATTCCTGCTGCGCTGGCTGCTGCGGCGGACCCTGTTCAAACCCGGCAGCCTGGAGGGTGCAGCCAGGGGGGAGCGGATCGCCCATCTTGTCCATGAAGGTTTGTACTGGACCACCGCGATCGTGCTGCTGTCCGGCGTATTGATGATGGACCGGCCCATCGACGTGTTCGGCTGGTTCACCCTCGCGCCGCTGTTGAGCGAACCGTTCTGGCACGGCCTGTGGTTCAAGGTCCACATCTGCGCGTGCCTGCTGCTGGCCCTGGGCGTGTCGGTGCACATTGGCGCCGTGGTGCTGCATGAGCTGGCCGGGCGCCGTGTACTGCGGCGCATGCTGCCCTGATTCGGATGAAGCGCTCGTCTCATGTGATCTGGCTGGCGCTGGTGCTGGTAACGCTTGCCGGGCTGATAGCGCGGGAACGGCTGTATCCGTTAACTGCGCCCCCGCTGCTGCCGGCCTCGGCGCTGGCCACGGCAGCCGCCCCGGAGCAACCGTTCTCGACGACCGCCCTGGCCTTGGCATTCGGCTTTCAGCCTGAGCGCCAGCGGTCTAGCCGGGCGGACATCACGCTCAAGGCCTGCTTCGTATCCAGCCAGGGCGGGGCGCGGGCGTTGGTGAAAAGCGCTGGGGGCGAGGCTGTCTACCGGGTGGGTGAGCGGATTGCGGGCCACGGTGTGCTGCGCCGTATCGATGTGCGCTCCATCGTGCTGTGGGTCGACGGCCGCGAGGAAGTCGTGGCGTTGGCTACCCCTGGCCCCAGCGTTTTTCTGCCCATGGGAGCGGCCCCTCGCCCGCGCCCGGTTTCTGATCCTTCATCCCGCCTGTTGCGGGAGGTGCAATGACTTTCAAGCGATATTTGCAAGGCGCCTCGTTCGGCGCCTGTTTGACCCTGTGCTGTTCCCTGGCGCTGGCTGAAATGCCCACCTGGCAACTGGCGATGAGCGATGCCGACGTACGCGAGGTGGTGCGTGAGGTGGGGGAAATCCTCGACCAGACCATCATCCTCGACCCCCGTGTGCAGGGGCGCATCACGGTGCTTTCCAACGAAGCCCTGGATCGTGAAGGCATACGCCGGCTGTTCTACTCGGTGCTCAATGCCCAGGGCTTTGCCGCCGTGAACGACGGCGACCGTTTGCTGGTGCTGCCGGCCAGCGAAGCCAAGGCCTGGGCCAACCAACAGGTGGAGGCCATACCGGCCGCGTTCACCACGCGCGTCTTTACCTTGTCGGGTAGCGTCGCTGCCGACCTGGCCGGCCTGTTGCGGCCGTTGGTGTCCAGCAGCGGCTACATTGGCCCCTCCAGCTCGGCCAACGCCTTGGTGGTGACCGACTCTGCAGCCAACCTTGAACGCCTGGAGAGCCTGGTCTTGCAGCTGGACAGCGGCCAGCGGCACGACTATGAGCTGGTGACCCTGCATAACGCCCAGACCGAGGCCGTGTTCGCCGTGGTCGAAGCGGCCGCCGGGGGGCCGGACAGCGGTGTGCAGGTGGTGGCCGACGCCAACGGTAGCCGCCTGCTGATCCTCGGCCCGGCCAAGTCCAGGCAGCGCCTGGCACAACTGACCCGTTCGCTGGATGTGGCGGCACCCGCCACCGCGCAGAACTGGCGTGTGGTGCGCTTGCAGCACAGTAACGCCGAGCAGCTTGCCGACGTGCTGGGTGAGGTGGGCAAGCGCCTGGATGGCGCGCCGGGCACCCGTGACTTGGGCGCCAACCTCACTGGCGACGCCGTGGTCAAGGCCGATGCCGACCAGAATGCGCTGGTGCTGCTGGGCGAGCCGCAGACACTGGGCAGCGTCGAGCAGATCATCCAGCAATTGGACCAGCCACGGGCGCAGGTCCTCATCCATGCGGCAATCGTCGAAGTCAGCGGCAGCATCGATGAAGCGTTGGGTGTGCAGTGGGGCGTGGGCACCGGCGGGCTCAACGGCGGGGTCTCGTTCAGCGAAAGTGGCACCGGGCTGGCCGACCTGCTGGGCAAGGAGGCCAAGCTGCCGGGTGGTGCTGCCCTGGCCATTGGCACGGACCGTTTTGCCGCGCTGATATCGGCCTTGGCCAGCAGCAGCCGCAGCAACCTGTTGTCCACGCCAAGCCTGTTGACCCTGGACAACCAGGAGGCGCATATCCTGGTGGGGCAGAACGTCGCCTTCAAGACCGGCTCCTACGTTACCCCCGGCAGTGGTTCGGAGAACCCGTTCACCACGGTCGAACGCAAGGATATCGGTATCAGCCTGAAGGTGCGCCCGCACATCAATGAGGGGCAAAGCCTGCGCCTGGAGGTCGAGCAGGAAAGCTCCGAAATCGCGCCGAGCACGGCCGAGAACGACCTGGTCACCAACAAGCGTACGCTCAAGAGCACCATCCTGGCCTCCGACGGCGAGATCATCGTGATTGGCGGCCTGATCAAGGACAGCATGCGCAAGGTCGAGCGTGGGGTACCGTTGCTCAGCCGCATTCCGTGGCTTGGCGGTCTGTTCCGCTGGCGCAGCGACATTCAGGAGAAAACCAACCTGATGGTCTTCCTGCGCCCGACCATCCTGCGTAGCCAGGCGGAGCGGGTCGAGGTAGGGCGCAGGGCCTACGACGGGGTGCGCGCCGCCGATGATTCGCCCTTGCCGGCTGATGCCCAGCGCCTGTTCGAGCCGCGTCGCTTGCCAAGCGCGCAAGTGCCACAGCCATGAGTCCTGAGCTGCCATTCGGCTTCGCCCGGCGTCACGGGATCCTGCTCGACCGCCAGGCGCCCGAGCCGGTGCTGATGATGCGAGAGGGCGCCTCCCTGGCCGCCCTGGCCGAAGCCTGCCGCTTGCTGGGCAATACCTGGCCGCTGCGCCAGGTGAGCGAAGCCGACTTCGCCGAGCGCCTGGCCAGTTGCTACGGCCTCGGTGGGGATGCCGCGCAATCGATCGTCCAGGGCCTGGACCAGGAAATCGACCTGCCACGGCTGGCCGAGGCCTTGCCGCAAACCAGCGACCTGCTCGAACAGCAAGACGATGCGCCGATCATCCGCCTGCTCAATGCCCTGTTCAGCGAAGCGGTGCGCTCGCGGGCCTCGGATATCCACCTGGAAACCTTCGAGCATCAGCTGCGCGTGCGCATGCGCATCGACGGCGTTATGCGCGAAGTGCTGTCACCCCCGCGGGAACTGTCTGCCCTGCTGGTTTCGCGTATCAAGGTCATGGCGCGCCTGGACATCGCCGAGAAGCGCGTGCCCCAGGACGGTCGCATCAGCCTGCGCCTGGCTGGCCATGAAGTCGACGTGCGCGTATCGACTTTGCCTGCCACCCATGGCGAGCGGGTGGTGCTGCGGTTGCTGGACAAGCAGGCCGTGCGCCTGGACATCGACCACATGCAGATGCCGGCGGCTGTGCGTGCTGGCTTCATGAGCATGCTGGAAAAGCCACACGGTATTTTCCTGGTCACCGGCCCAACCGGCTCGGGCAAGACCACCACCTTGTACACCGCGCTCGCGTACCTGAACCAGGAGTCGCGCAATATCCTCACCGTGGAGGACCCGATCGAGTACCACCTGGCCGGCATCGGGCAAACCCAGGTCAACCCCAAGGTCGACATGACCTTCGCCCGTGGCCTGCGCGCCATTCTGCGTCAGGACCCGGACGTGGTCATGGTGGGCGAAATCCGCGACAAGGAAACCGCCAACATCGCGGTGCAGGCGTCGCTGACGGGCCACCTGGTACTTTCCACCCTGCACACCAACAGCGCGCTGGGGGCAATCACGCGGCTTGCCGACATGGGCATCGATACCTGCCTGCTGGCTTCGTCGCTGGCCGGGGTGATGGCCCAGCGCCTGGTACGCCGGCTCTGCCCGCACTGCAAGGTGGCCTGCGAGGTGGACCAGGCCATGGCCAGCGCCTTGGGCAACCCTGCCGGGCTGCCCGCGCAGCTTTACCAGGCGCAGGGCTGCAGTGAATGCCAGGCGGGCTACAGTGGGCGCCTGGCCTTGCACGAGATGGTGGTGGTCAAGCCCGCACTGGCTCAGGCGATCCACACCCAGGCATCCCAGGCCGCCATGCATGAACTGATTCGCCAGGACACGCCGAGCCTGTTCCAGCACGGTGTTCAGCGTGTCTGCCAAGGGCAGACCAGCGTGGCAGAGCTGCTGCGCGTGACCGGGCAGGACTGACATGCCGCTGTTTCGCTATCAGGCCCAGGATGCCAAGGGCGCCCGCCAGCGCGGTACGCTGGAAGCCCCAGGGGCGCGTCAGGCTCGGCAAACCTTGCGCGAGCAAGGCTGGCAGGTGCTGAAACTGCGCCCCGTGCCGCGGTCACTGCTGGCGGGCGTGCTGAACCGCAGCGGTTTGAGCCTGGCCCGGCGTTCGCTGCTGACCCGCCAGCTGGCGACCCTGCTGCAGGCTGGGCTGCCGTTGACCGAAGCCTTGGAGGCGGTTGCCGAGCAAGGCACCCGGCGCCAGGAGCGGCAGATGTTGCGCGGCGTGGCAGAGCGGGTTGCCGAAGGCCATGCCCTGGCCCAGGCGCTGGCCCAGTACCCGCGGGCGTTCCCGGTCATCTACCGGGCCACCGTGGCCGCTGCGGAGCGCTCTGGGCGCTTGGCGGACGTGCTCGAACGTTTGGCCGCGCATGGCGAGGACGAGCAAGCCTTGCGGCAGAAAGTGCAGCTGGTCATGGTCTACCCGGTGATTCTGCTGGCCGTCTCGTTGCTGGTGGTGGGGTTTCTGCTGGGCTATGTCGTGCCTGATGTGGTGCAGGCATTCTCCCGCGACCAGGCGCGCCTGCCGTTGGCCACGCAAGTGCTGATTGCCCTGAGCGATGCCGCCAACCAGTACGGCCTGGCAGCGCTCACGCTGCTGCTGGCCGGCATTGCTCTGGGCGCGTGGGCCCTGCAACAACCGCCATGGCGTAGCCGGTGGCATGCCTTGGCACTGCGCCTGCCAGGTTATGGCGAATTCGCGCGGGCCAGCGAGGCGGCGCGGTTCATCAGCACCCTGGCGATCCTGGGGCGCAGCGGCGTGGCCTTGGTAGAAGCGATGAACATCGCTGCGGCGGTGATCGGCAACCTCACCCTGCGCGAGCGTCTGCTGCAGGCCGCCCGCGAGCTGGCCGAGGGCAGCGCCTTGGCCAGTTGCCTGACACGCAGCGACACCCTGCCACCGCTGATGCTGCACATGATCGCCAGCGGCGAACGCGCCGGTGAACTGGACACCATGCTTGAACGTGCCGCAGACCTCCAGGCCAGGCAACTGGCAGGGCGTATCGCGCTGCTGGTGAGCCTCTGCGAACCCCTGATGCTGCTGGTGATGGGGGGCATCGTGCTGTTCATCGTGCTGGCCATCCTGCTGCCGATCCTCAACCTCAACCAACTGGTCAACTGACATGTCCCTTCGTGCTACACGCCACGCGCAACGTGGCTTCACACTCATCGAAATCATGGTGGTGGTTATCATTCTGGGCGTGCTTGGCGCGCTGGTGCTACCCAACGTGATGAGCCGTCCCGACCATGCCAAGCTGACCGCAGCCCGCACCGACCTGCAGTCGATCGCCACCGCGCTGGAAATCTATCGGCTGGACAACGGCCGTTATCCAACGTCCGCGCAGGGCCTGGACGCCTTGGTCACACGCCCCAGCGTGGCGCCATTGCCGCGCAACTGGAGTGCCCAGGGCTATCTGAAGCGTACCCCTACCGACCCTTGGGGCTCGCCTTACCAGTACGTGAACCCGGGCAGCCGTTCGAACCAGGGGTATGACCTTTACTCGCTGGGTGCCGACGGGCAGCCGGGCGGCGAACAGATGGATGCCGATATCGGCAACTGGTCTGAATGAAACGGCCCCGCGCGCAAGGCTTCACACTGCTGGAACTGTTGCTGGTCCTGCTGCTGCTGAGCATCGTTATGGGCATGGCGGGGCTCGGTATCGGGCGCGACCCGCAGCGCCTGGCCAGCCAGGAGGCCAACCTGTTCCTGCAACTGGTGCAACACGCACGGCAACAGGCTGTGCTGGAGGGCGTGGCGCTGGGTATCCGAATCGACCCGCAAGGCTATCAACTGCTGAAGGCCCGCGGTGACCGCTGGGAGCCCGCGGGCCAGCAGCGCGATATTGGCCTGGACCTGCGCCTGCAGATCGATGGGCTGCCAGTGCCACCCGTCGTGCCTGGCAAGGCGCCGCAACTGGTGATGTACGGCAATGACGAGCACACGCCGTTTTCCCTGTATTTCGAGGCCGACACTGTGCGCCCGGTCTCCCTGTCGAGCGATGGCCTCAATGCCCCGCAGTTCCAGCCCTGAACGCGGCTTCACCCTGCTCGAGGTGTTGGTGGCGCTGGCGATCTTCGCGGTGCTGGCCGTGGCGGTGAGCACGGCCAGCCAGCGCATACTGGTGCAGTCGCAGGGGTTGCAGGACCGTCTTTTTGCCAGCTGGGTCGCCGACAACCACCTGATGGAGATGCGCCTGCAACCGGCCCTGGCGCCCGGCCAGCGCAGCATGGAGGTGATGTTCGGCCAGCGTCGCTGGCTGCTGCAGGAAAGCCGGCGACGGCTGGGCGGGGCTGGCCTGCTGGAGGTCGAGGTACACGTGGGCCTTGCGGCCGATCGCCAGGTGTTGCACCAGGCCACCGGGTGGCAGGGGGGCAGCGATGCTTCACGCTAGGCCCCGCCAGCGCGGTTTCACCTTGATCGAACTGCTGCTGGCCATCGCCCTCTTTGCCTTGTTGGCGGTGGGCAGTGCGCGTGTGCTGGATGTGGTCATGCGGGCCGAGCGTGCGCGCCAGGCCCAGGCCGAGCAGTTGCATGCGCTGGGCAGGGCCATGAGCCTGATCCAGCGCGATGCCTTGCAAGGGTATCTGCCGGCGAGCCTGGGCAAGGGCGGTTACGGCATCCTGCTGAACGGCGACCGGGCCCATTGGCTGACCCGCGAACCCGACCACCAGGCGCTCAAGCGCAGCGAACTGAGGGTGGTCGAATACTGGCTCGCCGACGGCGTGCTGTGGCGCCAGCGGCGCACCCAGGGGCAGGGCCAGCCGCGCCCGCAGCGTTTGCTCGAAGGTGTGGGCGAACTGCAGTGGCGCCTGCATGTACCCGGTAGCGGCTGGCAGGCGCATTGGCCAATGGTCCAGCGCCGGGCCCTGCCACCGCAGGCGCTGGAGGTGACCCTGTCCACCCGGCGCTTGGCGCAGATTCGGCGGGTACTGCCGCTTGGCGGGGCCAGCCAGTGAAGCGGCAACGGCAGAAGGGGCTGGCGCTGATTACCGTGCTGCTGGTGATGGCGCTGCTGACGTTATTGGTAGCCGGCATGTTGCACAGCCATCGCCTGCTGCTTGGCGGTGTTGCCCAGCAGCTCGAAGCCACGCGCCTGTTGCGCCTGGCGCAAGCCGGCGAACAACAGGCGCTTGCGAGCCTGCGGGGTGAGGTAGGGGAGATCCTGCAGGTGACCCACGGGCGGCAGGGCTGGGGCCAACCCCGTGTGTTGACCTTGGGCGAAGGCCGGGTGCAACTACAGCTGGAGGACCTTGCAGGGCGCTTCAACCTCGGCGCCCTGACCGCAGGTAAAACCCCCGACCCCTTGCTGCTCGAGCGTTGGCAGCGCCTGTGCCATGCACTGCAGGTGGCGCCGCCGGCCTTGGAGGCGCTGGCGGGCCAGCCGCTGCTGGACCCTACCCAGTTGCGGGCCCTGCCGGGCGTCACTGCCGAGGTGATGGCGCGTTTGCAGCCTTGGGTAGTGGTGTTGCCCAAGGAGGCGCGGCTCAACATCAACACGGCCCCGGCACGTCTGTTGGCAGCACTGGCCGAGTTGTCGCCAGCGGTGGCCGCCGACCTGGTACGGCAACGCCCCGAGGCGGGCTACCCGACAGTGGAGCGTTTTCTGGCCTCTGCGCAATTGGACGGCGTGGGCGTGAACCGGCGCCGGCTTGCCGTGACCAGCCGCTGGTTTCGCCTTGAGGTGCAGGCACAGCAGGCGGGTAGGCGCATGTACCTGTACAGCGACCTGGAGATCGATTTGAACACGCACCAGGTTCGTGTGGTGCGGCGTGTATTTACTGCAATGCGGGAGCGAAGAGCAGATGAGTGAAACCTGGCTGTACCTATTGCCCGCGGGCGTTGCGGCGGCCGATGCGCAGTGGCCGGTGTGGCTGCGAGCAGGCGATGGCAGCGTGCGCAAGACGCGTCTGGACGCGCTCGGGGCGACCCTGGCCGGCCCTGTGATCCTTGTCTTGCCGATGGAAATGCTCGGCAGTTGCGAAATCGGCCCCGTGCCATGCAAGCGGCCGAAGCCTGAATCATTGGCCTACGCCGCCGAAGAGCAGTTGGCAGCGGCGCTGGAATCGGTGCACCTGGTTTTTGCCGCAGCAGATATGCAAGGGCACCGCCGTGCGCTGGTGATAGAGCGTCAGGTGCTGCGCAATGTCTTGGCCTTGTTGCAAACCCTGGGTATCGACCCGGTCGCGATCCATGTCGATGCCGACCTGCTGGGTGGCGAGCAGCCCAGTGCACTGTGGCTTGACGGGCGCTGGCTGGTGGGCGGCGGAGGTGGGCCGTGGCTGGTCGCCACGCCCCAGGCAGCCGAAATCGTGGCGCGGCAATTGCCGCCGATGGCCTGGCAGGCCGCTGCTGCCGATGGCGGGCAACCGCTGGTCAACCACAGGGTCGACAATGCCTTCCAGACCTTGCTGCAAGGGCGAGCCAAGGCGCTGGACCTGCGCCAGGGGCCATTCCGCCGTCAGCGCCTGGCGTTACCCTGGTCGGCGTTGGCGGGCGCAGTGCTGCTGGGCTTCGCCATGCTGTGCGTGGCCGATCATTGGCGTGTCGAGGGGCTGTTGCAGCGCGTGGCTCAACAGCATGCCGAAAACGTTCAGGCATTCCAGCGGTGGGCGCCCGGGCAGCCCGTCACCGGTGACCTGGCGGTGCGCGTCAGGGCGTTGCAGGCCGGCCCTCGTACGACCACCCGCATGGAAGGCCTGGCGGCCGTCGCGCAGCCGCTGGTGGAAACCGGGAACATTACCCTTGAACGGGCCGCGTTCAGCCCGGCGCAAGGGTGGCGTATGGATGTGCTGGCCCTGGGGTTCGATGACCTCGAGCGCTTGCGTTTGCTGGCCCCTGCCGTGCTGATGGACCAGGCCCGGCAGACTGCCCAAGGGGTGCGGGCAACCCTGACCTGGAGCGGGACTTGATGAAGCACAGGTTTGAGCAGGCTCTTGTTCGCCAATGGCAAACCCTACCCGCCACGCGGCGGGCACTGATCAGGGCCACGCTATGGGGGGTGGCCATGCTGGCGCTCTGGCAACTGGCTTGGCTGCCTGGTAAGCAGCGCATGCTGCAGGCCGAGCTTGCCCATGGGCAGGCGCTGGAGCTGGCCGGGCAGTTGCAGCAGGTGGCGTCAGCGCCGGTCGGGGGGCGCGAAGCGGTGCGGGCACTGACGCCCGCCGCGCTCAATGAGCGTGCCTTGGCCGCCGGTTTGCGCGTTGTCGGGCTGCAGGCTCGGGCCAATCAGCTCGATGTCAGCCTCGAAGGCCAGCCCACGGCAGTGCTGAGCTGGCTGCACACGCTGGAACGTGACGGCGCACAGCTGCGCAGTGTGCAGCTACAGGTGACTGGCGAGCAGTTGCAGGTGCAGCTGGCGCTGGAACTGGACGAAGCCTGAGGCGATTAAGATTGGATTCAGCCAGCTTCGGTAGGCTGTTCCCATCCAAACCGAAACAGGACCTGCCTCCATGAAAACCCGTTACCTTGCTCTGATCCTCGCCCCGCTGTTCAGCACTGCTGCCCTGGCTGCCGGCTATACCGGCCCGGGTGCACAAGCGGTAACCACCGTGGCCGCTGCGAACGATGCCGCCGATGACACGCCGGCGGTGCTGCAGGGCTTCGTCACCAAGAAGATCAACAACGACGACAAATACGAATTCAAGGACAACACCGGCACCATCACCGTGGAAATCGATGATGAAGACCTGCCACCGACGCCATTCAACGACAAGACCAAGGTCAAGCTGACCGGTGAGGTGGAGAAACACCTGATGAGCCGTGAAGTGGATGTGGATATCGTCGAAATCATCAACTGATTCCCGGGCCAGTTCGCGGGCGTGCCCGCGAATGCCTCACCCCGACTTCGGTGGCAACTTGCTCAGGTGTAGCGCCACCAGCAACGCCACTGCCAGCAAGCTGCCTATGAACAGGCCGATGCCATTCCAGCCCCATTGGTGCCAGAACACCCCGCCCGCCGTACCGGCCACGCTCGAGCCGGCGTAATAGCTGAACAGGTACAGCGACGACGCCTGCCCTTTGGCCTTCAGCGCCCGCCGGCCGATCCAGCTACTGGCCACCGAGTGCGCGCCAAAGAAGCCGAAGGTGAACACCAGCATGCCAACGATCACCATGGCCAGTGGGCTGGCCAGGGTCATCAGCAAACCACACGCCATGACCACGATGCTGGCCCAGAACACCTTGCGTCGGCCCAGCTTGTCCGCCAAGGCGCCGACCTGCGCCGAGCTGTAGATGCCGGACAGGTACACCACCGACAGCAAGCCGACCAGTGCCTGGTTCATGTGGTAGGGCTCGGCCAGCAGGCGGTAGCCGATGTAGTTGAACAGGGTGACGAAGGCACCCATCAGCAGGAAGGCCTCCAGAAACAGCCAGGGCAGGCCGGCATCCTTGAAATGCATGACGAACCCGTCCAGCAGGCTGCGCGGGCTCATCGTCTGCGGGCGGAAATTGCGTGACTCCGGCAGCACCTTCCAGAACACAAGGGCGGCGCCCAGGGCCAGGCCGCCGATGGTCAGCATGGCTGTGTGCCAGCTGACGAAGTCGATCAACACGCCAGTGATCAGCCGCCCGCTCATGCCGCCAATGGCGTTGCCGCCGATGTACAAACCCATGGCCAGGCCAATGTGCTGGGGGTGGATCTCTTCGCTCAGGTAGGTCATGGCCACTGCTGCCAGGCCGCTCAGCGACAGGCCGACCAGTGCGCGGGTGGCCAGCACCAGTTCCCAGCTCGGCATCACCGCGCTGGCCAGGGTGGAGAGCGCGGCGCACACCAGGGCGAACACCATCACCGGCTTACGGCCGATGCGGTCCGAGATCGGGCCGGTGACAAGCAGGCCGAACGCCAGCATCGCGGTCGACACTGACAGCACCAGGCTGCTTTGTGCGGCGTTGATGGCGAATTCTTTAGACAGCAACGGCATCATCGGCTGTACGCAATACAGCAGGGCGAAGGTGGCGAAGCCGCCGCTGAACAGGGCCAGCACGGTCTTCATGAAGGCGGGGGTGCCTTTTTCGATCCACATGTCGGTCAAGGTGGCAGGTTCGAGTTCGATGGGCTGCGCGGCTACAGCAGTTTTCACGGCGGGTACCTCTGGTGCAATGAAAAAAGCATATAGCTGGCTAATGATTATATCCAATATATTGTTCGACCTATTTAAGACGTTGTGCGACTTGTTTGGAGCGAACCATGGAACTGCGCCATCTGCGTTATTTCATTGCCGTGGCAGAAGAGCTGCACTTCGGCCGCGCCGCCCAGCAACTGGGCATTTCGCAACCGCCGCTGAGCCAGCAGATCCAGGCGCTGGAACAGGAGCTGGGGGCGCGCTTGTTCGAGCGCACCAACCGCCGGGTCGAGCTGAGCGAGGCAGGCCGGCTGTTCCTGGGCGAGGCGCGTCAGGTGCTGGCGCAGGTGGAGAAGGCCGCGGATGTGGCGCGGCGTGCACAACTGGGTGAATTGGGCGAGATGAAGATCGGCTTTACCTCCTCGGCCCCGTTCACATCGAAGATCCCCAAGGCCATCCATGCCTTTCGCCAGCGCTTCCCCGCAGTGCACCTGAACCTCAAGGAAATGAGCAGCCGCGATGTTGCCGAGGGGGTGTTCGATGAGTCCATCGAAGTCGGCCTGATGCGGCCAATGCCGCTGCCGGAAGGGTTGCTGGCCACCGAGCTGTTCCGCGAGCCACTGGTGGCGGTGATCAATGCCTCACACCCGCTGGCCGAAGCCAGCGGGCAAGGCGTGCACATGGCGGCGCTGGCCCATGAGCCGTTCGTGTTCTTCCCGCGCAGCTATGGCAGCGGCTTGCATGCGCAGTTGCTGAGCCTGGCGCGGCAGGCCGGGTTCAGCCCGCATTTTGCCCAGGAGGCAGGGGAGGCGATGACCATCATCGGCCTGGTGTCGGCGGGGTTGGGGGTGTCGGTGCTGCCGGCCTCGTTCCAGCGCATGCGTATCGAAGGGGTGGTGTACCGCACCTTGCTCGACGAGGGGGCGATGACCGCGGTGTGGCTGGTGCAGCGCGAAGGCGGCGGGTCGGCCATGGCCAAGGCGTTTGCGCAGCTGCTTCAGGCGAATAGCACTGGCCATGGCGGCGACACCGCCACATACTCGGGCATTCGTTGAAACACGGAGGTCAACCATGCGGCGCGTGGTGTTCAATCAGAAAGGTGGCGTAGGCAAGTCGAGCATCGCCTGCAACCTGGCGGCGGTCAGTGCCAATGAGGGCTACCGGACCCTGCTGGTCGACCTGGATGCCCAGGCCAACTCGACACAGTACCTCACCGGGCTGACGGGTGAGGATATCCCCATGGGTATCGCCGATTTCTTCAAGCAGAGCCTGTCCAGCGGGCCATTCAGCAAGAAGAACAGGGTGGATATCTATGAAACCCCGTTCGACAACCTGCATGTGGTGACTGCAACGCCTGAACTGGCCGACCTGCAGCCCAAGCTCGAGGCCAAGCACAAGATCAACAAGCTGCGTAAGCTGCTCGATGAGCTAGACGAGGATTACGAGCGGATCTATATCGACACCCCGCCGGCGCTTAATTTTTATGCAGTTTCGGCGCTGATCGCGGCTGACCGTGTGCTGATTCCCTTCGACTGCGACAGCTTTTCGCGCCAGGCCCTGTATGGCCTGCTGGCCGAAATTGAAGACCTCAAGGAAGACCATAACGAAGACCTCGTAGTCGAAGGCATCGTGGTCAACCAGTTCCAGTCGCGTGCCAGCCTGCCGCAGCAGATGCTCGACGAACTGCTGGCCGAAGGGCTGCCGGTGCTGCCGGTGTACCTTGGCAGCTCGGTGAAGATGCGTGAATCGCACCACGCCAGCCTGCCGCTGATTCACCTGGAGCCCAGGCACAAGCTGACACAGCAGTTTGTCGAGTTGCATGATTTGCTGGAGCGCAGCGAGTAGGTATCTAGCCCGCTTCCTTATTGGGGGTAACAAGTACCGGCTTGTGGTTGAGATGCAGTACCGCGCCGGTATCGCCTGGGTGAAGTTCGTCGGTACGCACAAGCGCGATGACGAGATTGACGTGGAGACAAACTGTGAATATTAAGCCGATTCGTAACGAGGACGATCTTCGAGCAGCATTCCAGGGCCTCGAAGCCATTTTTCAGTCTGAAGCGGGCACGCCTGAGGCTGATGAAATGAAAGTGCTTGTGACACTGATCGAAGTGTACGAGAACAGGCACTATCCCATTCACCCCGCCAATCCCATCGAGGCTATCAAGTTTTGTATGGATCAGCAGGGGCTCACGCCAAGAGATCTTGAACCGTACATCGGTCCAAGCGGGCGAGTTTCGGAAGTACTGAGCGGGAAGCGCGGGCTGAGCCTTTCCATGATTAAGCGCCTGCATGATGGCCTTCGCATTCCCTATGAGTCGCTGCTGGCAAGCGCTTGAAAACTAAACCCCCTGGCTGCGCACCCACTCCAACAACGCTTGGAGTGGAAACGCCCCGGCCTGGCGGCTGACGTCGCGGCCGTTCTTGAACAGCAGCAGGCTGGGGATCGAACGGATGCCCAGTTGCCCGGCCAGGTTGCGGTTGGCTTCGCTGTCGAGCTTGGCCAGGCGGCAGCGGCCGGCCAGTCGGCGGGCGGCTTGTTCGAAGGTGGGGGCGAACGATTTGCACGGGCCACACCAGTCGGCCCAGACATCCACCAGCAGCGGTAGGTCGCCTTTGATTTGGCTGGCGTAGCTGGCTTCGGTGAGTTCGAAAGGGGCGCTCAGCAGGACCTGCTGTTTGCAGCGGCCGCATTTCGGCGCGTCGCCCAGGCGCTCGGCAGGCAAGCGGTTGAGGCCGTTGCAGTGGGGGCAGGGGATGACCAGTGGTTCGGACATGTTGGTTCCTCGAGATTTTTGGGGCTGCTTGGCAGCCCATCGCGACACAAGGCCGCTCCCACAGGGGGGAAGCGCCAATCAGGAAGAGCAGCTGATTTCCAGGTGCTTGCCCCATTCCGGTGGGCGCTCGGCGTAGGCCTGCATCCCGGGTTGCTCCTCGAAGGGGTTGCTGAGCACCTGGTGCAGCCGCCGCACTTCACTGTAATCCCCCGCTTCAGCTGCCTCGATGGCTTTCTGCGCCAGGTAGTTGCGCAGCACGTACAACGGGTTCACTGCATGCATGCGTTCGCGGCGCCCCTCGGCATTACCGGCTTCACGCTCGCAGCGGGCCAGGTAATCGGCGCCCCAGGCATCGAAGCCGGCCAGGTCGATGAAGTCATTGCGTACCACCTTCAACGCTTCGGCCACCGGTTGCTCGCCCAGCCGGCGGAAGAACAGGTTGTAGTCCACACCACCGCGCTGCATGCACTGCAACAGGCGCTCGACCAGCGCCATGTCGTCATCCTCTGCCGTGGTCAAGCCCAGGCGCCTGCGCATCAGGTCCAGGTAATGGGCCTGGTACAGTGGCAGGAACAGGCTCAACGCCTGCTTCAACGGCTCCACCTCGACCACCGTGGTCAGCGCCTGGGCCAGCGCGCTGAGGTTCCAGTGGGCGATGGGCACCTGGTTGGCGTAGCTGTAACGACCACGGTCGTCGGAGTGGTTGCAGATGAAATTGGCGTCGAAGTCGTCGAGGAAGGCATACGGGCCGAAGTCGAAGGTAATGCCGAGGATCGACATGTTGTCGGTATTCATGACCCCGTGGCAGAAGCCATAGGCCTGCCAGCGGGCGATCAGGTCGGCGTTGCGCTCGACGATGGTGCGGAACATCGCCAGGTAAGGTTGCTCGGCGGTGCCGCACTCGGCGTAGTGCTGTTGCAAGACGTGGTCGAGCAGCACCCGTTGCTGCTCAGGCTGCTTGGTGTAGTAGAAATACTCGAAATGACCGAAGCGTACGTGGCTCTGCGCCACGCGGGTGAGCATGGCCGCGCTTTCACGTGTTTCGCGCCATACCGGGGTGCTCGAGCCGATGACGCACAGCGCGCGGCTAGTGGGAATGTGCAGGGCGTGCAGGGCTTCGGAGGCGAGGAACTCGCGGATCGATGAGCGCAGCACGGCGCGGCCGTCGCCCATGCGCGAGTACGGCGTCTGGCCGGCCCCCTTGAGGTGCAGGTCCCAGTGCTGATTGGCGTCGTTCAGAACCTCGGCCAGCAACAGGCCGCGGCCATCGCCCAGGCGCGGGTTGTACGAGCCGAATTGGTGGCCGGAGTACACCATCGCCCTTGGGTCGGCCTGGTCCCACAGCTTGTGGCCGCTGAACAGTTCGGCGAACAGAGGCAGTTCGGCCTGGGCCGGGTCGAGGTTCAGCAGCGCCATGGCCGACTCGCTCGCCACCACCAGGCGGGGCTCGGCGATGGGCTCGGGCAGCACCTGGGTAGAAAACGCATCGCCCAGGCGGGCGAAGCGGTTGTCGAAAGTGAGTTGGTCGAGGGCTTTCACGGGCTGCTCCTGGAAGTCGGTGCCATTGGGGCCGCTTTGCGGGGCCCAGCTGTGGGGGCTGGCTTGCCGGCGATCGAGGGCCAAGCCCTCGCAGGCATTCTGGGCGTTCATGCCCTATGGCGTCCACTCACACAGGTTGGGTGCCATCGGGTTTGGGCTGCTCCATCGGTATCAGCTGCTGCTTGCCGCCGGCTGCGTCCATCAGGAACACCTCGACCTGGCGTACCGAGATCTTGATGTCGTGCGCCTTGAACTCGCGGCTGATGAAGCGGTTGAGTTCATCTAGCGTCGGGTTGCGGTCACCCAGGTCGCGCACGTGCATGCGCAGTTCGTGGTCCAGCGAGCTTTCGCCGAAGTTGAGGAAGTACACGATCGGTTCCGGGTCCTTGAGCACCCGTGGGTTTTCATGCGCGCCCCTGAGCAGCAGCTCGCGCACCAAGTCGAGGTCGGAGCCATAGTCGATGCCCAGCTTCAGCGTGACCCGGGTGACCGTGTCGGTCAGCGACCAGTTGATCAGTTGGCCGGTGATGAAGGTCTTGTTGGGGACGATGATGTCCTTGCGGTCGAAGTCGGTGATGGTGGTGGCGCGGATGCGGATCTTGCTCACCGTGCCCGACAGGTTGCCGATGGTGATGGTGTCGCCGATGCGTACCGGGCGCTCGAACAGGATCATGATGCCGGAAATGAAGTTGGCGAAGATTTCCTGCATGCCAAAGCCCAGGCCCACCGACAGCGCCGCCACCAGCCATTGCAGCTTGTCCCAGCTGACCCCCAGGGTCGACAGGGTGCTGACGATACCCACGCCGACGATGGTGTACGACAACAGGGTGGTGGTGGCGTAGGCGCTGCCCTGGGCAAGGTTCAGGCGTGACAGCACCAGCACCTCCAGCAGGCCTGGCAGGTTGCCGGCCAGGGCGAAGGTAATGCCGACGATCACCAGTGCCCCCAACAGGTCGCCCAGGCTGATGGGCACCATGCTGGCAGCGGCGCCGGTGCCGCTGGTGTATTCGTACAGCACGAAGTTGTTGAGGTAGGCGAACACCGAGAGCAGGTCGGCCCATACCCAGTACAGGCCAGCGATGAAACCGCCCAGCAGGGCCAGGCGGATCAGGCGCAGCGATTGCTGGTTGACCTGCTCGATGTCCAGGGTCGGCTCTTCGACGACCACTTCGCCGTCCAGCCCTTCCTTGGCCGCCGCGCGCTTGCTCAGTGCCCGTTGGTAGGCCAGGCGGCGGGCCGCAACCGACAGGCCGCGCACGAAGGCGGCCTCGATCACCAGCCAGAACAGCAGCAGGTAGAGGGTGTAGATCAGCCGGTCGGTGAGTTTCAGGGCGGTGTAGTAGTAGCCGAAGCACACCGCGACGAACAGGGCGATAGGCAGCGCAGTGAACGCCACGCCGACCGCCTTGCGGAACAGCGAAGTGTCACGGTGCGCCGGGCTGCTGAGCAGCAGGCGGCTGAGCAGCCAGGCCATCAGCGCATAGCAGGCCAGCACCACGCCAATACCCAGTACATCGTCGGCCAGCGCCGACGGCTGGTGCTCGGCCACCGCCACTACCCCGACCAGGGCCAGCACCACGGTGCCCAGGCGGCGTACCCAGCCCCGCAGGAACTCGACCTGGGGTTTGTACCAGCGGAAATGCACTTCCGCCACGCCGCCGGGTGCAAGGATGCGGTAGGCGGTATAGAACACCAGCCACGCCTGGGCCAGTTGCCACAGGGCCGCGCCGAGGTTGGCGTTCTGCCCGCGGGCGTCGATTTGCAGGGCGTAGCTGCACAACGCCAGGACAAGGCTGACCGGCATCGCCAGCAGGATATTGATAAGAATCGCCTGTGGCGTATGCCACTGGCTGTCGCGGCGGAAATGGCCAATGTCCTGGTGCACCTTGCCCAGCCGTTGGTACAGGTACTTGCGCCGCCACAACAGAGCGCCGATCACCAGCAACAGCGGCAGGAACAGCAGCGGCCGGTGGCTGAGGCCGTCGGTCAGCTCGCTCAGGCTGGAGGCCCACGGCAGGTTGGCGACCTGGTCGGCCAGCCGTTGCGGCACGGTGCGCAGCCAGTCCCAGTCCAGGGGCTTGTTGCTGGGGATCCAGAACATCTGTTCGTCGAGGGTGGTGCGCAGGCTCTGGGCAGTGCCCAGCAATTGTTTCTGGTTGAGCTGCAGGGTGATCGATTCGTTGAGCAGCGCCGAAAGCTCGCGGTTCAGCCGCTCCAGCAGGTCGCTGCGGGTGATCGCCAGCTCCAGCAGGGCCTTGCGCAGCTGCGGGGTTACCTGTTCCTGCGGTTGGGCTGCCAGCAGCTTGTCGACATAGGTCACCGGGCTGCTCATCACCTCGCGCTGCTGGCTGACCTCGAACTGGTACAGGCGGGTGTCGGCGATCTGGTCGGCCAGGTCACGGTCGAGTTTCAGGTGTGGCAGGGTCTGTTTCTGTTTGTAGAGGATCTTGGACAGCAGCAGGCTACCCTTGAGCACGTTGATCTGCTCGTCCAGCGCCTGGTCGGCCTGGGTCAGGCTGTCCAGTTGCTGCTTGGTGCGCAGGTTCTGCTGGGTCAGCTCATTGAGGCGGTCGGTGCTTTTGAGCAGGTAGTCGGACAGCTTCAGGTTAGCTGCGCTTTCGGTGGCCAACAGGCTGCTGCCGCCCGCCTTCTGCGCCTCGATCGATTGCTGGGTGACCGTTTCCTGGGACTGGGCCAGGCGCTTGTCGTTGATCAGCGTCTGCAGGTCCTGGATTTCCTGCTCAAGGCGCGCGGCACGCTCGATCAGCAGGTCATGGCGGGCGTTGCCAAGGTCCTGCAGCACGCTGTTGCCGGCCAGTTCCTGGCGGCGCAGCAGGGTCAGCGCGTTGAGCGAAGCCAGTTCTGCGTTCAGCTGGTTGCGCTGGTCGGCGTTGATCGACTTGCCACCGTCCTTGCCGGTCTTGAGGATGGTGTTGATCTGCTGGGCGCGGGTCTGGTTGCTGCTGATTTCGGCCTGGGCACGTTCGGGGCGGGTCTGCGAGTTGATGATCAGGCTGTTGGCGTCGGACAGCGACTTCTGCAGCTCGCCCTGCTGGGTGTTGCGCTCGCTGAGCATCTGTTCGAGCTGCTGCACGTTGAGGTTGGCATAGCGCTGGGCAACCGGCTGAACCTTGGTTTGCTTGAGCCGGGCCAGCTCTTTCTGGCTGTCGTCGGTTTCCTTGGGTGCGGCACTGAGTTGCTGCTTAAGGGCGGCCAGCTTCTTCTCGTTGTCGTCCTTGCTGGCCAGCAGGCTAAGCGTCTGTTCCAGTACCTGCTGCAAGGCCTTCTGGTCGGCCTCGGGCAGCTTGCGCTCGGCAATCTTGTCGAGGCTGTTCTGAATGCTGGCAGCCGTTGGCGGCTCTGCCGCGGTGGCCGCGAAGGAAAGGGACAGGCACAGCCCGAGCAGGGCTGTGCGAAGGTATGCGCGCAGGGACATAGGCAGACTACTTGTGGATCCGGCAGAAACGAAGTTTAGAGGAACAATCCTGGTCCGGGTCGCGTTCCTTCGGGGAATCTGACGCCCACTTTCTGGATCTTGTTCCCGACCATGGTCGCCACGGTCCAGATCGTGCCGTGCCATTCCACCTGGTCACCTACTACTGGAGCGCCTCCGACCTTCTGTCGGATGAACTGCGCCAGCGGCATTTTCGCGTCCAGGCCATCGAGTTTCAGGCCATACAGTGCGGCCACCGCACCCAGTTCGGCATCGCCCTCGAGAACGAAGTCGCCGAAGAAGCGCAGGTCCAGGCCACGCTGCGGCGCCTGGCTGAACAGTTTGCCCAGCGCCGGCAGGTTGTGTTCGTGGCCGATCACGCAGAGCATGTCGTCGACCTCCAGCACGGTGCTGCCAGAGGGGTGCAGCAACTGCTCGCCGCGGAACAGGGCGGCGATGCGTGTGCCTTCCGGCATCTTCAGCTCGCGCAGGGCGGCGCCGATGCACCACTTCTCCTTGCCCAGGCGGTAGACGAACATTTCCCACTCGCTGGTGATGTGCACCTCCAGCGCAGAGCGGGAGATGGGCGCCGGATCCGGTGGTACCGTCACCTTCAGCAGCTTGGCCATCCACGGCAGGCTGGTGCCTTGCACCAGCAGCGACACCAGCACGATGAAGAAAGCCAGGTTGAAGAACAGCTGGGCGTCCGGCAGGCCGGCCATCAGCGGGAACACCGCGAGAATGATCGGCACCGCGCCGCGCAGGCCAACCCACGAGATGAAGCCTTTTTCGCGGCCGTGGAAGGCCTTGAACGGCAGCAATGCCGCCACCACCGACAGAGGCCGCGCCACCAGGATCATCCACAACGCCAGGCCCAGTGCCGGCAGGGCAATGGGCAGCAGGTCGTGCGGTGTCACCAGCAGCCCCAGCACCAGGAACATGCCGATCTGCGCCAGCCAGGCCATGCCGTCGAGCATGTGCAGGATGCCATGGCGGCTGCGGATCGGCTTGTTGCCCAGCACCAGGCCGCACAGGTACACAGCCAGGAAGCCGCTGCCGTGCAGGGCGTTGGTCAGCGAGAACACCACCAGGCCACCGGCCACCACCAGAATGGGGTAGAGGCCACCGGCCAGGTTGATCCGGTTGACCAGTTGCAGCATCAGCCAGCCGCCGCCCAGGCCCAGCAACCCGCCGATGCCGAACTCGCGCAGCAGGTGGGTGAGCAGGCTCCAGTGCAGGCCGGTCTGGCCGCTGGCAATCATGTCGATCAGCGTAACTGTCAGGAAGACCGCCATCGGGTCGTTGCTGCCCGACTCGATCTCCAGGGTGGCGGTAACCCGTTCGTTCAGGCCCTTGCCGCCCAGCAGCGAAAACACCGCTGCGGCGTCGGTGGAGCCGACGATGGCGCCGATCAGCAAGCCCTGGATCAGGCTCAGGTTGAACAGCCAGGCAGCAACAAGGCCGGTCAGGGCTGTGGTGATCATGACCCCGATCGTGGCCAGCGACAGTGCCGGCCATAGCGCTACGCGAAAGCTCGCCACCCGTGTGCGCAGGCCGCCGTCGAGCAGGATCACCGCCAGGGCGAGGTTGCCCACCAGGTAGGCGGTTGGGTAGTTGTTGAAGATGATGCCGCCACCATCGACACCGGCGACCATGCCCACGGCGAGAATGATGACCAGAATAGGGATGCCCAGGCGCGACGACAGCGAACTGACCAGAATACTCGCGCCCACCAGTAATGCGCCGATCAGGAACAGGCTGTTGATGGTGCTGGCATCCAAAGGCAGGTACTCCGGGATAACGCTGGAAAGGGGAATGACTGGCAAGTCGCGTGCCAATCGATTCTAACCTGATGAATTGGCAGCATGTAAAGCGTTTCTGCAGATGTGCAAAAGGCACCGCGGTGGGGTGCCTTTTGTCATGTTGCCGGTGCTCAACCTGTGGCAGGCGGCTTGCCGGCGATGCGGCCGGTGCAGGCTTACGCCTGCTTCACTTCACGCATCGGCTTGCCTTTGACCGGGGCATCACCAGCCACGTAGTACTTGGCGGTGCTGCGTGGCAACGGCTTGCGACCACGGATCTTGTCCGAGATTTTCTCGGCAATCATGATCGTGGTGGCGTTGAGGTTGCCGGTGATGATCAACGGCATGATCGACGCATCCACTACGCGCAGGCCCTGCATGCCGTGCACACGGCCTTCGCCATCGACCACCGCCATGTCGTCGGTGCCCATCTTGCACGAGCAGGACGGGTGGAAGGCGGTTTCGGCGTGCTCGCGGATGAACTTGTCCAGCTCTTCATCGGTTTGCACATGAGCGCCGGGGCTGATTTCGCGGCCACGGTACGGGTCCAGTGCCGGCTGCGCCATGATTTCGCGGGTCAGGCGGATGCCGTCACGGAATTCCTGCCAGTCCTGCTCGGAGGACATGTAGTTGAACAGGATGCTCGGGTGCTGGCGCGGGTCTTTCGACTTGGCCTGGATGCGGCCGCGGGAAGGGGAGCGCATCGAACCCATGTGCGCCTGGAAGCCATGCTCCTTCACGCCATTGGAACCGTTGTAATTGATCGCCACCGGCAGGAAGTGGTACTGGATGTTCGGCCACTTGAATTCAGGGCGGCTGCGAATGAAACCGCCAGCCTCGAACTGGTTGCTGGCGCCAATGCCGGTGCCGTTGAACAGCCACTCGGCACCAATGGCCGGCTGGTTCCACCACAGCAGCGACGGGTACAGCGACACCGGCTGGGTGCAGGCGTACTGCAGGTAAAGCTCCAGGTGGTCCTGCAGGTTTTCACCCACGCCCGGCAGGTCGTGCACCACCGGAATGTCGAGGCTTTCCAGCAGGGCACGCGGGCCGACGCCGGAGCGCTGTAGCAGCTGCGGCGAAGCGATGGCGCCGGAGCTGACGATCACTTCCTTGCGGGCACGGGCTTCTACGCGCTCTTCGCTGTCGCCCACCAGGTAGGTGACGCCAACCGCGCGCTTGCCTTCGAACAGCACGCGGTCGCTGAGGGCGTGGGTCACGATGGTCAGGTTCGGGCGTTTCTTGGCCTGGTCCAGGTAGCCACGGGCGGTGCTGGAGCGGCGGCCGTTCTTGGTCACCGAACGGTCCATCGGGCCAAAGCCTTCCTGCTGGTAGCCGTTGAGGTCTTCGGTACGCGGGTAACCGGCCTGAACACCGGCTTCGACCATTGCGTTGAACAGCGGGTTGTTGCCTGCTTTGGGCGTGGCGACGCTGAGCGGGCCGTCACCGCCGTGGTAGTCGTTAGGGCCGATGTCGCGGGTTTCGGCCTTGCGGAAGTACGGCAGGCAGTCGAGGTAGGTCCAGTCTTCCAGGCCTGGCAGTTCTGCCCAGCCGTCGAAGTCCATGGCGTTGCCGCGGATGTAGCACATGCCGTTGATCAGCGACGAACCACCCAGGCCCTTGCCGCGGCCACACTCCATGCGGCGGCCGTCCATGAACGGCTCCGGGTCGGTCTCGTAGGCCCAGTTGTAGCGGCGGCCTTGCAGCGGGAAGGCCAGGGCTGCTGGCATCTGGGTGCGGAAGTCGAAGCGGTAATCGGGGCCGCCGGCTTCCAGCAGCAGTACGGTGACGCCGGCATCTTCGGTCAGGCGGGTGGCCAGTGTGTTACCGGCGGAGCCGGCACCGACGATGATGTAATCGTATTCCATGGCATTTCTCCGAAATGCAGCGGCAAGCTTCTAGCTACAAGCTGCAAGAAAAAGCAGTTGGGCGAAGCTTGCGAATGGATGGTATCTGCAAGGGCCGGCGGTCTGACGCCGACCGGCTCTTTCTTGCAGCTTGAAGCTTGCGGCTTGCAACTGTCGGTCAGAAGACCGAGTTGTAGCCGCCAAGTTCGACCTGAACCGACTTGATACGGGTGTATTGGGCCAGCGAGCTGACGCCGTTTTCACGGCCTACGCCCGACTGCTTGTAGCCACCGACCGGCATCTCGGCCGGCGATTCACCCCAGGCGTTGATCCAGCAGATACCGGCTTCGAGCTTGTGGATGATGCGGTGGGCGCGGGTGATGTCGTTGGTGCAGACACCGGCGGCCAGGCCGTAGTCGGTGTCGTTGGCACGGCGGATCACTTCTTCCTCGGTTTCATAGGTGAGGATGCTCATCACAGGGCCGAAGATCTCTTCCTTGACGATGGTCATGTCGTCGCTGCAGTCGGTGAACACGGTCGGGGCCACGAAGGCGCCTTTGGCGAACTCACCGGTGGTCAGACGCTCGCCGCCGCACAGCAGGCGGGCACCTTCCTCTTTGCCCTTGGCGATGTAGCCCAGCACGCTTTCCATGTGCTGGAAGCTGACCAGCGGGCCGAAGTTGGTGTTTTCGTCTTCCGGGTTGCCAACGCGGATGCGCGCAACGCGTTCGGCAATCTTGGCTTCGAAGGCAGCCTTCATTTCAGCCGGGATGAACACGCGGGTACCGTTGGTGCATACCTGGCCCGAGCTGTAGAAGTTGGCCATCATGGCGATGTCGGCGGCCTTGTCCAGGTCGGCATCGGCGCAGATGATCAGCGGCGACTTGCCGCCCAGTTCCATGGTGACTTCCTTGAGCGACGAGCTCGAGGCGCTGGCCATGACCTTCTTGCCGGTGGTGGTGCCGCCGGTGAAGGAAACCTTTTCGATGCGGGGGTGCTCGGTCAGCCAGGTACCGACTTCACGGCCGCTGCCGGTCAGCACGTTGAACACGCCATTGGGCAGGCCGGCTTCGGTGTAGATCTCGGCCAGTTTGAGGGTGGTCAGCGACGTGACTTCCGATGGCTTGAAGATCATCGCGTTGCCAGCGGCCAGGGCCGGGGCGGATTTCCACAGGGCGATCTGGATCGGGTAGTTCCAGGCACCGATACCTACGGTCACGCCCAGCGGCTCGCGGCGGGTGTAGACGAAGGACGATTCACGCAGCGGGATCTGCTCGCCCTCGATGGCCGGTACCAGGCCTGCGTAGTACTCCAGCACATCGGCGCCGGTGACGATGTCGACGTAGCGGGTTTCCGAGTACGACTTGCCGGTGTCCAGGGTTTCCAGCATGGCCAGCTCGTCGTTGCGCTCACGCAGGATGTCGACGGCGCGGCGCAGGATGCGCGAGCGCTGCATGGCGGTCATCGCAGCCCAGACTTTCTGGCCACGCTCGGCGCTTTCGACGGCTTTCTCGACGTCAGCCTCGGTCGCACGCTGCACGTGGGCAAGGACTTCGCCGGTAGCCGGGTTGATGGCTTCGAAAGTGGCATCGCTGCCAGCGTCGACGTAAGCGCCATCAATGTAGAGTTTTTGCGTTCCGAAACGGGCCATAGTGTCCTCGCAAGTGCAGTGTGTGGTTTGGCTTTGCGTCACGCTCCTGCCGGGTGGGCAAGGGCCGTGCGCGCTTGTTCAGCAGCCGGGTCGTTGGTGCCCAGGGTGTGCTGCTTAGCCAGTTGTAGATCCATGTATTCGTAAGCAATCCGTACTGCCTGGCCAGTGTCGAATGCATCACCCGACAAGGCACCGCGCAGCCACAGACCGTCGATCAGGGCTGCCAGGCCACGGGCGGCCTTGCGCGCATGGTAAAGCGGCAAGGCACGGCGAAACTGGCAACACAGGTTGGAGTACAAACGGTGGTCGTTGATCCGTTGCAACCTGTGCAAATCGGGCTGGTGCATGCTGGAAGCCCAAAAGGCCAACCAGGTTTTCATCGCCGGGCCGTTCACCTGGCTGGCATCGAAGTTGCCCTCGATGATCACTTTCAGGTGAGCGCGCGGGCTGTCGTCCGTCAGGGCCTGGCGACGTGCTCGAACGCCTTCGTTGAGCATATTCATGATGTAACCCATCGTCGCTGCTATCAGGCCGTTCTTGTCCCGAAAGTAGTGACTGATGATGCCGTTCGACACCCCGGCCAAACGGGCAATCAGCGCAATGCTGGCGTCCCCCAGGCCGACCTGGTCGACAGCCTGCAACGTGGCTTCGATCAACTGCTGGCGGCGGATGGGTTGCATACCGACCTTGGGCATCTTGCTATCTCCTCAGGCCTGCGAGCAGGCGACAGGCGGCTGACTCGGCGAAGACCAGTCTATTTTGTTTTGATTGAACGTTCAATCAATAAAGAATAAGCTCTGCGACAATTTGTGCCATTGACAGTCTTTCAGGTCGTCGAGCAGGCACGAATTGACACCCCAGGAAATCGCGTAACCCCCGGAATACAAGGCGTTGACGGGCATCAGCGATGCGAAATGCAGATTCTGCCACGCGGCCCCGGCCCTGCGGCGGGCCCTTGGAGCGGGCGGGGTGATCTGTGACGAATGCGCGCACCCAGCGGGTAAAGCGTGGCATTTGCAGCAGACCACCTGTCTGTTTTTTGCAACGTATCGATTCGGGATCACGGTTTCCAGGGTGCTTTTATAACACCTGATGCAGTGGGGATATTCCACCAATTGCTCGGGAAAGAATGATTAGCCTCCACAGCCGCACTGCCCGGAGCATTCGTGCAATGAGTTCTGCCTCACTTACCAAGCCCCCCGCCGAGAGGGTACGGGTCAACCGCGTGGTGTTCTTCACCTCGGCGCTGATGATCCTTGTTCTGACTGCCTTGCTGATCGCTGTACCCGAAACTGCCGGCCAGGTGCTGGGCGTGGCCCAGAAGTGGCTGACGCGCACCTTTGGCTGGTACTACATGCTGGTGATCTGCGGTTACCTGCTGTTCGTCGTCTACCTGGCCTTCTCCGATTACGGCAGCCTCAAGCTCGGCGGCAAGGACGACCAGCCCGACTTCAGCTATGGCGCCTGGGCCGGCATGCTGTTCTCCTCGGGCATCGGTATTTCGCTGCTGTACTTTGGCGCCTCCGAGCCCCTGGACCACTACTTCAACCCACCGGAGGGCACCCCGGCAAGCCTCGAAGCCGCGCGCCAGGGCCTGCAGCTGACCTTCCTGCACTGGGGCCTGCATGGCTGGGCGATCTATGCGCTGGTCGGCCTGGCCGTGGGCTACTTCGCCTACCGGCATAACCAGCCGCTGGCGCTGCGCTCGGCGTTGTACCCCCTGGTCGGCGAACGTTGGGTCAAGGGTGCCGCCGGCAATGCCGTGGACATCTTCGGCATGTTCGTCACCCTGTTGGGCCTGGTCACCAACCTGGGCATCGGTGCCATGCAGGTATCGTCCGGGCTGGAGTACCTGTTCGGCATGGACCACAGCAAGACCAACCTGCTGGTGGTGATCCTGGTGATGGCTGGCGTGGCTACCGTGGCGGCGGTTTCGGGTGTGGAAAACGGCATTCGCCGCCTGTCCAACCTGAACATCATGCTGTTCAGCGGCTTGCTGATCTTCGTCCTGCTGGGCGGCGAAACCCTGCACCTGCTGAACGGCTTCGTGCAGAACGTAGGCGATTACCTCAACGGTATCGTGCTGAAAACCTTCGACCTGTACGTGTATGAGGGCGAGGCTGGCAAGTCCGAACGCTGGTTGGGCCTGTGGACCGTGTTCTACTGGGCCTGGTGGATCTCCTGGGGCCCGTTCGTAGGCATGTTCATCGCCCGTATTTCCAAAGGCCGCACCGTGCGCCAGCTGGTCATGGGTGTGCTGCTGATCCCGCTGGGCTTCACCTTGGCCTGGTTGTCGATTTTCGGTAACACGGCGCTGGACCTGGTGATCAACCAAGGCGCGGTCGAGCTGGGCAAGACTGCGCTGGAACAACCTTCGATGTCGATCTACCAACTGCTGGAATACTTCCCGGCAGCCAAGCTCGTGATTGGTGTGGCGGTGTTCGTCGGCTTCGTGCTGTTCCTGACCCCGGCCGATTCCGGTGCGGTGATGATGGCCAACCTGTCCTGCAAAGGCGGCAAGGTCGACGAGGATGCCCCGCACTGGATGGTGGTGTTCTGGTCGGTGGTGATCACCCTGGTGACCATCGGTTTGCTGTTCGCCGGTAATTTCGAGGCCATGCAAACCATGGTCGTGCTGGCGGGCTTGCCGTTCTCGGTGGTGCTGGTGCTGTTCATGTTCGGCCTGTACAAGGCCATGAAACAGGACGTGGCGGTAGAGCAGGAGCGCGCCGAACTGGCTGCCCGTGGCCGACGTGGGTTCAGTGAGCGGCTGACCCAGCTGGAGCTGCAGCCGACCCAGGCCGTGGTGCAGCGCTTCATGGACAAGCAGGTCAGCCCGGCCCTCAAGGAGGCTGCTGCCCAGTTGCAGACCCTGGGCTTCGACGTGGAGTCCCGTGTTGGCCAGGCGCGCGACATGATGGGCTTGCGGGTGATGATGGAAGAGGGTAACCCGTTCGTCTACGAAGTGAGCCTGGACGGCTACCTGGCGGCACCGAGCGAGGCGCCGGTGGAAGGCGAGCCGGAAGTCCGTCAACGCTTCTACCGTGCCGAAGTTTACCTGCACGACGGCAGCCAGGAGTACGACCTGATGGGCTTTGCGCCCGAGCAGATCGTGCGTGACGTGCTGGACCAGTTCGAAAGCCATCGCCAGTTGCTGGGGCGAGTGTACAGCTGACGCTGCTGCGATGAAGAAAAGGCCTTGCCCACCGTGCAAGGCCTTTTTTTTGAGCAATATGTAGCGCGGGTATCGCACCTGAATACCGCAGCCTGCGTTTTTTTCAGCGGAGGCACCCAGCATGACGAGTTACAAGATACCCCCCTTCGATTTCCGCCAGGCCGTGGCCGGGCAGTTCGACGGCCGGCCGACCCTGCGCCAGGTCGCCAGTGCGCAGCTACTGCGCGTGCTGCTGCCGCACCTGCCATGGTTGGCCAGCACCACGCCAGCCCTGACAAATGCTGACCCACTGATGCTGGACAGCCCAGACCCCGCTACCGCGTATTGGACCACCACACCCTTTGTGGACCGGGTTCTGGAAGCCTTGCTCGACCCCCAGGCGTTGAGCCTGGCGCCACTGGCGGATGGGCGCCATTACAACCTCGGGCTCACCGGCAGCCATCGTTTTGCCGGCTCGTCGAGCGAGTTCGACACCCGGCAGTTGCCTGACTTGTCAGCTGCCCTGAACCAGCTGGTTGAGGACTTGCCACGACACTTCTGCGAGGCCCAGCTCGAGTTCTGGCGAGGCAAGGGTAGCGCCGGAGTGAGTCGCGACGAATGGTTGCAGTTGCTGCTCAAGCTCGCGCTACTGCGCAGCTTGCCCTGGCAGGGACTGGACCCGCAGGAGCAGGCCTGTATCCGCGGCCTGCTGCACGGCGGTGATGAACAGCCCGCGGTGTACTTCGTGCAGACCCGGCTGACCAGTGCCTCCATGCAATACGATCAACTGCAGTGCCAGATGCTGATTGCCGCCGAGTGGGATGAGCGTAAGGTCATCCTGTGGTGCGCACCTTCGGGGATAGTACGCAGTTTCGAGTCGTTGCACGCGTTTGGCCTGGCCTTGCGTGACGAACTGGCGCAACGCTACGCCTTCGAACGGATGAGTTGGCAACGCTATCCCGCCACCGGCAATGTGTTTGCCCAGCAGGTCTCGCTGCTGCTCGATACGGTGCTCGCCAGGGTCGAGCTTGCGCGTTATGCCGATATCCAGGATGTTCCGGCCCTTGAGCAGCGTTTTGACCAGCTTGGCGACCCTTCTTCGTGGTTCGTGGGGTACCCGGATGAAACCCCGGCAGTGCAACCTCCCCCTGGGTTGATGGCCAGTGCGCAGGACAGTTTTGCCTGCAGCGCTGCCTTGCTGCAGCTCGCGCTTTACCAGCTCGACTCGGGTGGGGTCTCAGCACTGGATGGCGTTCAGTCGCTGACCGATTACGCCCGTCAACGGCTGACCAGGCAGATCCGCGAGGATCACGGGGCAGACAGCTCGCCGGACGATCTTGTATTTGACCTTTACCTGGCCCGTGGGATCCCTGGTGGGGCGGGCACAGGCACCGGCGGCGGCGAGCCATTGGCCTTCGCCGGGAGCAAGACGCTCACCGAATTTGCCATTGGCAACCTCGCGTCGCTCAAGGGGGCGGCAATCGAGCGCATTTACCTGCGTGGCGGGGGCGAGGCACCGGCATGGCTCGATGCCGACGCCGCCAGAGCCCTCGTGACCAAAGTGGATATCGGTAGCCATTATCCTGCCTATGTCGCGGCGCAACTGGACGATCCGGCCAAGCGCGCGGACCGGGTCACGCGCCTGGGGCGGGAATGGCGTGCAGCACTGCTGGCCGCTGCACTCACTGCCAAGATGGACGGCAAGATCAAAGAGCCAGGCCTGCAATGCGTGGTCGACTATTGTGCGGGGCACGTCGACCCCGCCGCGCCGCGCATGACCCTGTTTCCGCTGGCGTTCAGGCGTAGCGCAGCGTCCAGGGTCACGGACCCGGTACGCTGCATGTACATTCTGTTTTGCGCGGAACCCTCGCTGGTGTTGCTGTACCGGCCCTTGTTCGCCAAAGACACGCTGCGTGAATATGCCAGCCTCTCGGCTTTGCTCGAACACGTGCGTGAATCGGAGATTTTGCAGGAGAGTATTCTTGACTGGATGCAGCCCAGCGCCAGGCCTGTCTACGACCATGGTGGTTTCCGCGAACCGCACATCAGTGTCATCGGCATCGACCCCTATGCGCTGCCTGAGCGTCCGGAACCTGCCAGGCTGGCGATCGAACTCTGGCTTAGCAACATTGACGAGAAACTTTATACAGCCAATCGGGACCTGCTGCTGACGCTCGCTGATGAACAGTCTGTGTCCAACGCCGAGAGCCGCTGGCAGACATTGTGCGAGGGGGCATGGCTGCTGTTCGATGTCGTGACCATGGCGCTTCGGGGGCCTGTGGCCTCGGTGGCCTGGTTGGTGCAATTGCTGAACGCGTTGCAGCAAGACATTGAGGCCTTGGAGCGTGGCAATGAGTTCGATCGGTCGGCGGCAACGGTTGACCTGATATTGAACCTGGGCATGGTGTTGCTGCATGCCAGGCAACCCGCCAAAGCCTTTCCCTCCTATGCATTGCCCGGTGCGGCGGAGGTCGAGGGGCCTGAGGCACAGCGCGGCGCATTTGCCGAAATTGCAATTGCGCCTATCGAGAAAACGCCTGCGCCTGGCCAAGCGCTGCCGAGCCGCTGGCTCGATTTTTCATGGCGAGGTCAGAGTGGCTTCAACTGGTTGCCGCGCGAACAGCGCGAAGCACTCAGGGCCATGCGTGCACCGCTCTCGCTTGCGGGCGTGCAGCCCTTGAACCACGACGCGGCGACGGGCTTGTACCTGATCGACGGTGATCATTATGTAGCCCTGGCCAGTGATACGTACCGCGTGGAGCGGTTGCCAGAGGGTGTACGGGTGGTCGATGGTGGCGGAGCCGCGGGGCCCTGGCTGCGTTTCGTCGACGGCGCGTGGCGTGTGGACACGGCGCTTGGTCTGCGGGGTGGCATGGGGCGAGAGCGTACACAAAAGTGGCTGAGGGATCGGTTTCGCGACATGCACCAAAAGATAGAGGGCCTTGACAGTCGCGCCCGGGAGGCCAGAAAGCAAGCCGGGCCTTTTGCCAAGGCTGTGGACGAATTGCGCGAAAAACTGCTGAAACTCAGGGAACTTCGGGCCAACGCATCCGAAAGGCTGGCCGCGTTGCCCGCCGAAGACGAGGCGGGGAAGTCGCAGTTGCGCACAACGCTCGCGCTTTACGATGAGCGCAAGATTACGTTCGAGCAGGACCACTTCACACAGATGAACCTGATGCTGAAGGAGCTGGAAGCTGCGGTCGGCGCCGATATTGAAATACTGGCGCTGCACGCGACCATGCGAGAAGACAAATTTGCCCGTGAGCGGGAAAAGGGGGGCTGGGACGGGGTGCTTGCCGAGCACGATAAAGTTGTTCGCAACAGCGCTATCAACGATGCCGAGATTATTTTCACCGAGCTCTGGAGCCTTGCGAATTACCCCGAACTTGTGGAGATGCAAGACGCGCTGGGTGGGCGGTCAGTCCGTGAATTCGCGGATTTGTATGAGAAGTTGCGCGTCAAACAGCAAGTCGTGATCGACGTGCAGGATCGCATGTTGGTCGGGAGTGAGCAGCTGGATCAATTGTTGACCGAAACGCCGGAAGATTTCGAGGTAAAGGATTGGGGGGGGCAACGCCAAAGGCACCGTCGCAGACATAATTGCCAAGCGCCGCGTCAGTACAGTTCAACTGCGTTTACACCAGGTGGTGAATCTGGCCGAGCTGGCGCTGCACCTGGAAAGCGACCGGCCAGACGTACTTGCAGGCTACAAAGCTGCCCTGGCCAGCTCAAGCCTGCGCAACGCGGCCGAAGCCCACGGCGAGCTGGCCTTCTCCAACCTGCCGGCGCAGGACCGGATCGTCATCCTCCACGAAGCCTGGGACGAATACAGTGCTGCACTGGTCAACAGCGATCGCGTTTGCCGAGAGGGTGGGGCGTTGATCGAACCGGCCATGATCAAGCGCTATCGGGAGCACATCAGCAAACTCAAGCTCGATGTGAACATACGTCTGGGCATAGCGTATGATGAGCAGGATCATCCCCTTCTGCCGGCCGGGCGTAGGCCTTATCCGGCGTCCCGCGTGCCGCAGCGGTTGGTGCGTAACGCCCAGGGCCAACTGATGATCGGCAACCTTATCGAAGGGCAATCCTTGCTCGAGGTGCGTGAGAAGATCAGCGATAAGGTATTGGCCACCTTTGAACAAGTAGATGGCGAGTGGCGCGAGGTCCAGCAGCCATCGTTACCCGACGAAGCCCCCCTAGCCGATCTCGCTAGTTGGGTGCAGTCTCTACTGAATAAGAGCAATGACCATCGAGCCTCAGCCAAGGCCTATGTCGAGATCGATATCAGCGGGTCGCTGGTGGCCAGGATATACGATCTTCAGCTGAACAAACTGACCGAGGCAGTGAGCGTAGTGCGCGATGCCGGTGGCGACGATGCGCTGATCAGGACCTTGGAACAGGAAGTGGATGCGCTGCGTGCAGAGAAGGAGGAGCAACTTACCACCCTGTACACCCACACCAGCCGCCCCACTGCCGAAGCCCTGCGCTTTCTTTACGATTTGAAGGCGATCAAGGTCGTATACCTCAAGCGGCATGTCATGGCGGACGGTAGCGCTTTCGATGAGTACCTGGTCCAGCTCTTGTCAAACAACCGTAAACTCTGGGCTGTGCATTTCCATTTGCGGTCGCAGGCTGCCTACGCCCGGGATTTTACTTCGGGGCACCTGAAGGTGTGGGCCCAGCGTTACCTGAGCAGCCAGGTTGCCAGGGATACAGGGCAGCAGCTTTACCGCGGCAAGCTGACACTACAGCAAGCCACGGGGATCATTCCTTTCGATCATCCAACAGCACAGTAGGTTCGGGGCGGCTTGCTTCTGGCCGAACCCAGGTTTATCGGTTGCTGTAGCGGCCCTGCCGGCCATGTGCCGGCATGGCCTGGTTGCTCCGCTCGGCAATCATCTGTGGCAAACCCAGCAGCGTGATGCCCTGGCTTTTCAGGCGGGGCAGTTCGCGGGCCAGCACCTCCAGCGTTTGCGGGTAAGGGTGGCCGATCAGCACTGCCGAGCCTTGCTTGTGCGCCAGGGCCACGCCTTGTTGCAACTGCCCGGCAATGGCTTGGGTGGTGCGCACGTCATCGAGAAACACATCCCGCGAGACATGCGCCAGGCCTTGCGCCTGTGCTTCTGCAGCCGCGACGGTGGCGGCACTGGTGCGGCTGTCGACGAAGAACAGGTGGCGGCGCTGCAATTCGCCCATCAGCCAGGCCATGGGTTCGCGCTGGGCCGTCATGCGGCTGCCCATATGGTTGTTGATGCCGGCCGCGTAAGGCACCTTGAGCAGCGCGCTGTCCAGGCGCCGGGCCAGCTCTTCGCCGGCGATGCCGGGGTGCCAGGCATAGGGCCCGGTGGCCGGGTCCATTGGCATGTGCAGGATCACCGTTTTGCCAGCCTTGTGCGCTTGGCGGGCGAAGTCGGTTGCATGCGGGGTGTCGGGCATGATGGCCATGGTCACCGGGCCGGGTAGGGCCAAGGTGCGGCTGTCCCGCTCGGGGCTCTGGCCAAGGTCGTCGATGATGATGCTCATGTAGGCCTTGCCGGCCGGCGCCGCTTGCGCGACCCCGGCCAACAGGCAGAACACCAGGCACAGCAGGTACCGCACGGGCTGGATCATTTGCCCGAGGTGATGTTGAGGCCTTTGAGCAGGCTCAGTGCCTGGCTCAGTTGGAAGTCGTCGTCCTGTGGGCGCTCCTTGCGCTTGCTGCTGCCGGTCGGGCGGTCGGCGCCGCCGTTACCGTTGCCCAGGTGGCCCTGCAGGTCGGCTTCCTTGAAGTTGTCGGTGTCGACCTCGGCAGTGAGCTTGGCCTGACGTACTTCGATGTCGGGGACGATACCCTGGGCCTGAATCGAACGGCCATTGGGGGTGAAGTACAGTGCGGTGGTCAGCTTCAGGGCGCGGTCATTGGCCAATGGCAGCACGGTTTGTACCGAGCCTTTGCCGAAGCTGTCGGTGCCCATCAGCACGGCACGCTTCTGGTCTTGCAGTGCGCCCGCTACAATTTCCGAAGCCGAGGCGCTGCCGCCGTTGATCAGCACCACCAGTGGCACCCCTTCGCTGGCGTCGGCCGGGTCGGCCGAGAAGCGCAGTTCGGAATTGGCGATGCGGCCCTTGGTGTAGACGATCAGGCCCTTGGTGAGGAAGTGGTCGGCCACTTCCACGGCCGATTGCAGCACGCCACCCGGGTTGTTGCGCAGGTCGAGCACCACACCGCGCAGTTTCTTGCCGTTGTCCTTGCGCAGCTTGGCCAGGGCTTTGCCCACCTCGTCGCCGGTCTTGACCTGGAACTGGGTGATGCGGATATAGCCGTAGTCGTTTTCCAGCAGCTGGCTCTTCACGCTCTTGACCTGGATCACCGCGCGGGCCAGGGTCACGTCGAAGGGGTTACCGCCGTCGCGGACCAGGGTCAGGGTAATTTTGTCGCCGACCTTGCCGCGCATCTTGTCCACCGCTTCGGTCATGGTCTGGCCGCGGGTCGGGGCGCCGTTGATCTTGACGATCAGGTCGCCGGCCTGGACGCCTGCACGCGAGGCCGGGGTGTCATCGATCGGCGAGACCACCTTGATGAAGCCGTCTTCCTGGCCCACTTCGATACCCAGCCCGCCGAACTCGCCGCTGGTGCTTTCCTGCAGTTCCTGGAAGTCCTCGGGGCCCAGGTAGGCCGAGTGTGGGTCGAGGTTGCTGAGCATGCCCTTGATGGCATTCTCCAGCAGGGTCTTGTCATCTACCGGCTCGACATAGGCCGCCTTGATGCGGTCCATGACTTCGGCGAAGGTGCGCAGCTCTTCCAGTGGCAGTGGCGCCTTGGCAGTGACCTCGGTGGCCGGCACAGCTGCCGCCTTGGCCGGCTCCGCGGCAGTGGCCAGGGGCGCGCCGACCGCCAGGGCGATGGACAGGGCCAACTGGGTGAGACGAGGCGAGTGCAGCATGTCGAACGGACTCCTGATCCTGTAAGCGCTCCCTGCGGAGCATCGGTGCAGCGTTTGGGCCGCGCCGTAGAAAGTTGACTAACCCCGGCACCACTGCGAAGGGTCGGTAGGCCGGCCCTGCTGGCGGATGGCGAAGTACAAGCCTGCCGCGTCCTGGCCACCGCTGTCGCCGACGGTGGATATGGCTTCACCGGCCTTGACGATGTCACCGGCGCTTTTCAGCAGGCTCTGGTTATGGCCGTACAGGCTCAGGTAACCGTTGCCATGATCGAGAATGACCAGAAGCCCGGCGCCGCGCAACCAGTCGGCGAACACCACACGCCCGCCGTGCACGGCGCGCACTTGTGTGCCGGGGTTGGCGCTGATCATCACGCCGTCCCATTTGGCCCGGGCATCGTTGCCGCGTGCATCGCCGAAGCGTGCCAGCAATCGACCATTGACTGGCCAAGGAAGTTTGCCCCGTGCTGCAGAAAATGCACCGCCGTAGTTGGCACCGTCGCTGGAAACCATCGGCCCGAGGGTGGTACGGGCCTTTTTCGGCGGCTCTGCCGGCGCTTCAGGCTCGCGCGCCTGGTTGCGCGCAGCGGCGGCCAGGGCCTCTTGCTGCCGGCGTTTTTCCGCTTCCTGCTGCGCCAGCAAGGCTTTCTTGCGTGCCTCTTCAGCCTCGCGGGCCTGGCGTGCCAGGGTTTCCTCGATGGTCTTGAGGACTTTGGCCAGGTCGGCCTGGTCCTGCTGGCGGGCCTGGAGCTTCTGGTCACGGTCTTTCATGTCGCTGTTGAGCTTGGCCAATACCTGCTGGCGCTTGCCGCGTTCGCTCTCCAGGGCCTGGCGGCGGCTGTCGAGGTCGGCGCGCTGGGCCAGCAACTGTTGCTGCTGGGCGGACATCTGCTGCTCGACACTGGCCAGCTGGCGGAGGGTTTCGTTGAAGGTGCGCAGCTGCTCCAGGCGCGCCTTGCTCATGTAGTCGTAGTAGGTCAGGGTGCGGGCGAATTTCTCTGGGTTCTGCTGGTTGAGCAGCAGCTTGAGGTATTCCTCGCGACCGTTGTTCTGGTAGGCCGAGCGGGCTTGAATGGCGATCAGCCGTTGCTGTTCAACGCGGGCGGTCTGGAGTTTTTTTTTCTCGGTTTCAAGGCGCTCCAGCTCGCCCTCGGTCTTTTTTAGTGCTTGCTGCAGTGCCTCCACCTGCTTTTCGAGGTTGCCGATGTCGGTCTCGGTGGCTTTCAGGTCCTTTTGCACACCGGCTTTTTCTTCCTGGAGCTTGCCCAGTGTTTTCTTGAGCTCGGCAATGTCCTGGCGGGTGGCGTCCAGTTGCTGCTGGGTCTGTGCGCGCTCATCGGCGAAGGCCGGGCTGAGCAGGCATGACAAGGCTAGGAGGATCAGGGCGCGAAGCATGGGGTTTGGCGTACCAAGGATGGAGACTGGCCTAGTATGCCCGCCTGGGCGGGCAAAAAAAACGCCTCGCTGCCAGTGTCGCGAGGCGTTTGTCTGGAATTCAGGTGTTATCGGGGCCCTGTAGGAGCGGCCTTGCGTCGCGATGGGCCGCATAGCGGCCCCAATACGCAGATTCAGGCGTCTACCAGAATCGAAGTGCCGGTCATTTCGGCAGGCTTTTCCAGCCCCAGCAGCTTCAACATGGTCGGCGCAACATCGGCCAGCACGCCGCCATCACGCACTTTCACGTTGCGCTTGCCGACATAGATGAACGGCACCGGCTCGGTGGTGTGTGCGGTGTGGGCCTGGCCGGTGGACTCGTCTTCCATCTGCTCGACGTTCCCGTGGTCGGCGGTGATCAGCGCTTCGCCACCGACCTTGTCCAGCGCCTCGACAATGCGGCCAACGCATTTATCCAGCGCTTCGACAGCCTTGACTGCCGCTTCGAACACGCCGGTGTGGCCGACCATGTCACCGTTGGCGTAGTTGACCACGATCACGTCGAAGCGCTGTTGCTCGATGGCTTCGACAATGCGGTCGGTCACTTGCGGTGCGCTCATTTCCGGCTGCAGGTCGTAGGTGGCGACCTTCGGCGATGGGATCAGGATGCGCTCTTCGCCTTCGAATGGCTCTTCGCGGCCACCCGAGAAGAAGAAGGTGACGTGGGCGTATTTTTCGGTTTCGGCGATACGCAGTTGGGTCTTGCCGTGCTTTGCCAGGTACTCGCCCAGTACATTGTTCAGGCTGGACGGGGCAAAGGCAGCGGGTGCCGGGATTTTCGCCGAATACTGGGTCAGGCCGATGTAGGCCGCCATTTTTGGCAGGCGTGCACGGGCGAATTCGGTGAAATCCGGCTCGACGAAGGCGCGCGACAACTCGCGAGCGCGGTCGGCGCGGAAGTTCATGAAGATCACGGCATCGCCGTCTTCGACCTTGACTGCTGCGCCAATGCGCGTGGCCTTGACGAACTCGTCGCTCTCGTCACGGGCGTAGGCCGCTTGCAGGCCTGCCACGGCGGTGTCAGCGGTGTATTCGGCGCTGCTGTCGACGATCAGGTTATAAGCGGCGCTGACGCGGTCCCAGCGGTTGTCGCGGTCCATGGCGTAGTAGCGGCCGATGAGGCTGGCGATGCGGCCCTTGCCCAGCTTGGCGAAGGTGGCGTCGAGCAGCTCGATGGACGACTGCGCGCTACGTGGCGGGGTGTCACGGCCATCGAGGAAGGCGTGCAGATAGATTTTTTCCGCGCCGCGCTGCGCGGCCAGTTCGGCCATGGCAACGATGTGGTCCTGGTGGCTGTGCACGCCACCATCGGACAGCAGGCCAAGGATGTGCACGGCCTTGCCGGCACCGGCAGCCTTGTCCACCGCACCGGTGAGCACCGGGTTGTGGAAGAACTCACCGTCGCGGATGGCCTTGGTCACCCGGGTGAAGTCCTGATAGACGACGCGGCCCGCGCCCAGGTTCATGTGACCGACTTCGGAGTTGCCCATCTGCCCGTCCGGCAGGCCGACATCCATGCCCGAGCCGGAAATGAGGCCATGCGGCTGGCTGGCGCGCAGGCGGTCGTAGACCGGCGTGTTAGCGGCATAGATGGCGTTGTATTCAGGGCTTTCGCTGTGGCCGAAGCCATCCAGGATGATCAGGACCAGGGGTTTGGGCGTACTCGTCATCAATCAAACTCACGGTTGTTCAAAGATGATAAAGAAACGCATTTTAGGGCAAATACGCCACGTGCGGCGAATAATCGTCCCATCCCCCGACCGGCGCGCGTGCGATGGCAACATGAAGCTGGTCTGGTGGCCGGCCCGTCGGGCTTTGGTGGTACCAAGGGGCTGTGTATACTGGCCGGCATTTTCAATCGCCTGGAACACCGCTGATGGTTGCTCACCTGATTCAATTCGCGACAGATCACTACATCCTGGTTGCGATCTTCTTCATTCTGCTGGCCCTGCTGCTCATCAATGAAATCCGCCGTGGCGGGCAGAGCCTGAGCAACGGTCAGCTGACTGCCCTGGTCAATGCCGACAAGGCGCTGGTGATCGATATCCGCCCGGCCAAGGAGTATTCCGCCGGTCACATCGTGGGTGCGGTGAACATTCCGCAGGACAAGCTGGCCAACCGCATGGCCGAGCTGGACAAGCACAAAGAGAAGACCCTGATCGTCGTCGACGCGATGGGCCAGCAGTCCGGCAGCATTTGCCGCGATCTGCTCAAGGCCGGTTACAACGCCGCCAAACTGAGCGGTGGCGTTTCCAGCTGGAAAGCCGATAACCTGCCCCTGGTGAAGTGATATGAAGCCCGTCATCGTTTATTCCAGCGACTACTGCCCCTACTGCATGCGTGCCAAGTACCTGCTCGAGAGCAAGGGCGTGGCATTCGAGGAAATCAAGGTCGACGGCAAACCGCAACTGCGCGCCGAGATGGCCCAGAAAGCCGGCCGCACGTCGGTGCCGCAGATCTGGATCGGCAGTACCCATGTCGGTGGATGCGATGACCTCTATGCCCTGGAACGCGCCGGCAAGCTCGACGCGTTGCTGGCGGCCTGATTTGCACTGCATTCGAAAACATTAGGATAAGGATCTGCCATGACTGACCAACAGACCAACGGCGCTGCTGCTGAAGACAACAGCCCTCAGTTCTCCCTGCAGCGCATCTATGTGCGCGACCTGTCGTTCGAGGCCCCGAAAAGCCCGCAGATCTTCCGTCAGACCTGGGAGCCGAGCGTTGCCCTGGACCTGAACACCAAGCAAAAGGCCCTGGAAGGCGACTTCCATGAGGTGGTGCTGACCCTGTCGGTCACCGTGAAGAACGGCGACGAAGTCGCGTTCATCGCTGAGGTGCAGCAGGCGGGTATCTTCCTCATCGCCAACCTCGATGCTGCTTCGATGAGCCACACGCTGGGTGCGTTCTGCCCGAACATCCTGTTCCCGTATGCCCGCGAGACCCTGGACAGCCTGGTAACCCGTGGTTCGTTCCCGGCGCTGATGCTGTCGCCGGTCAACTTCGACGCCCTGTACGCGCAAGAAATGCAGCGTATGCAGGAAGCCGGCGAAGCGCCAACCGTTCAGTAACTGCTGCCGGTATCGGAAAAGCGCCTCTAGGGGCGCTTTTTTGTTGGCTGTGTGGGAAGCCGCACGTGGTCCCTGTGGGAGCCGGCTTGCCGGCGATAGGGCCAGTGCAGGCTTACACATCAGCTCCCGGCAAACCCGTTCTGCCGCCAGGCCTCATACACCGTCACCGCCACCGTGTTGGACAGGTTCAGGCTGCGGCAGCCTGGGCGCATGGGCAGGCGCAGGCGTTGCTCGGCGGGCAGGCTGTCGAGGACTTCTACCGGCAGCCCGCGGCTCTCCGGCCCGAACAGGAACGCGTCACCCGGCTGGTACGCGACCTCGTGGAACGAGTGCGAGCCTTTGGTGGTAAAGGCGAACAGCCGTGGGTTGCCCAGGCTTTCCAGGCATTCGGCCAGGCTCTGGTGGCGCTTGAGCGTGGCATACTCGTGGTAATCCAGCCCCGCGCGGCGCAGGCGCTTGTCATCCAGTTCGAAGCTGATGGGTTCGATCAGGTGCAGGTGGCAGCCGCTGTTGGCGCACAGGCGAATGATATTGCCGGTATTCGGCGGAATTTCTGGTTGAAAAAGGATGACGTGAAACATGCACGGCTCCAAGCAAGAGGATGACGGGCATTCTACCCCCGAACCGGATGTGCGTTCGAAGGCGTTGCCGCGCATGCTGCTGTCGCTGGCGATCGTCGGGGTAATGGTGGGGCTGATGATCGGCCGCCTGACCGCCCCTGTAGAGCGCCAGTTGCAGCAGGTAGAGGTGTTGTCGAATGGGCTGGCGCTGTGGTTCAACGAAGAACCCAAGCTGCATGCCGAGAACGTCCAAGGCACGGTGGCTGTGCTGTTCCAGGCCCAGGGCACGGCCCGGCAGGGCCAATTGAGCCTGAACGGCAAACCGGTAAGCTGGCGGCTGCAGAACAGCCAGGAAGGGTTGTTGCTGACGGTGGTGGCCGCGCGCCCCCTGCACGGCCAATGGGCCGGTGCAGAAGACGCTGGGCGCTGGCGGCTGCAGGTGAGCCTGCAGGAATAAAAGAGGGGATATCCCGGCCTGCCTGTACCAGGGTCCCCAAAAGGGCTACGGCGTACTGCGTGTAAAGGGGGGATGGCCCGGCCTGCCTGTACCGAGGTCCCCAAAAACGGCGGTGTTGCTAATAAAAGAGGGGTTCACCCGGCCTGCCTGTACCAGGGCCCCCGAAACTGGGTATGTATTAGCTATTGCAGGGGGCGTGCCAATTTTGCAAAACCCGGAAATACTGGGCTTTGAGGGGGATTCGGCCGGTTTTTGAGGGGGTTTGTGCCTTGGCGAGGTGCAGCGGGCACAGGAACGGTGCATCGGAAGGCTGAAACAGCTGGGGCCGCTTTGCGGCCCTGTCGCGGCACAAGGCCGCTTACAATGGGCGGGGGTGGCCGGCAGTCCTGCGGAGCCGGGCCGGCATCATCAATCGATGTAGGAGCGGGTTCACCCGCGAATACGGTGGTACCGGCAATGCACAATGCCTGGCAGAAACTGGCCCGCAGGCCTGGCCCTTTCGCGGGTGAACCCGCTCCTACAGGTAACGCATCAGCCCGGAGGCAGAGATTAATCGTGTAGGAGCGGCCTTGTGTCGCGAAAGGGCTGCGCAGCAGCCCCAAAGATCTCGAGGGTTAACCTAGCGCTCAGTGCTCGTCACCTTCCTCGTCATCGCCACCCGCCACATTCATCCCCAGTTCCTTGATCTTGCGGGTCAGGGTGTTGCGGCCCCAGCCCAGCAACAGCGCCGCATCGCGGCGCCGGCCGGCGGTGTGCTTGAGGGCGGTCTCGATCATGATCCGCTCAAAGCTTGGCACCGCGCTGTCCAGCAGGTTGGATTGCCCACGCGCCAGTGCCTGGTCAGCCCACTGGCGCAGCGCCTGCTCCCAGTTGGTCACGGGGGCAGCGTCCTGGGGCAGGTTCAGCAACTCCGGCGGCAAGTCACCAATCAGTACCTCGCGGCTGGAGGCCATGACGGTGATCCAGCGGCAGGTGTTCTCCATCTGCCGCACGTTGCCCGGCCATGGCAGGTTGCGGATAAACTCCTCGGTTTCCGGCTTGAGAACCTTCGGCTCGACCGCCAGCTCTTGAGCGGCACGGGCAAGGAAATGGCGGGCGAGTGCGGGGATGTCTTCGCGCCGGTCAGCCAACCTCGGGATATGGATGCGAATCACGTTCAGGCGGTGGAACAAGTCTTCGCGGAACTTGCCAGCCTGCACCAGTGACTCGAGGTTCTGGTGAGTAGCGGCGATGATACGCACGTCTACCTTGACCGGCACGTGGCCGCCGACCCGGTAGAACTCGCCATCTGCCAGCACCCGCAGCAGGCGAGTCTGGGTTTCGGCGGGCATGTCGCCGATCTCGTCGAGGAACAGGGTGCCGCCATCGGCCTGCTCGAAGCGGCCCCGGCGCAGGTTGGCGGCGCCAGTGAAAGCGCCTTTTTCGTGGCCGAACAGCTCGGACTCCATCAGGTCCTTGGGGATGGCGGCCATGTTCAGGGCAATGAACGGTGCCGCTGCGCGCGGGCTGTGGCGGTGCAGGGCGTGGGCTACCAGTTCTTTGCCGGTACCGGACTCGCCATTGATCAGCACGGTGATGTTGGAGTGGCTGAGGCGGCCAATGGCGCGGAACACTTCCTGCATCGCCGGGGCTTCACCGATGATCTCCGGGGTGCGTGCCAGGCTCTGTGGCACGTCCAGCCCTTGCTGCTCCTGGGCGTGCTGGTTGGCCCGCTTGACCAGCGAAACCGCCTCGTCCACATCGAAAGGCTTGGGCAGGTACTCGAAAGCACCGCCTTGGTACGATGCCACGGCGCTGTCCAGGTCGGAATGGGCGGTCATGATGATGACCGGCAGGCGTGGGTGCTGCTCGCGAATCTGCGCCAGCAGGTCGAGGCCGCTGGCCCCCGGCATGCGGATGTCGGAAATGATCACGTCCGGCTGCTGGCGGGCCAGGCGGCCCATGACACCGTCTGCGCTATCGAAGCTCTGGGTGGTCATGCCTTCCTGTTGCAGGGCTTTTTCCAGGACCCAGCGGATGGAGCGATCATCGTCGACGATCCATACGGTTTCACTTCGGCTCATGAGGCGGTGGCTCCTTGTTCCAGAGGCAGGTAGATCGAGAAGGCGGTATGGCCAGCGTGGCTTTCGCACTCGATCAGGCCCTGGTGCTGGCTGATGATGTTCTGGGTAATGGCCAGGCCGAGCCCGGTACCGTCCGGGCGACCGCTGACCATGGGATAGAAGAGGGTGTCTTGCAGTTCCAGCGGGATGCCCGGGCCGTTGTCGATGATCTCCACCCGGGCCACCAGGCGATGGCGCACGTGGCCGATGGTGAACTGGCGCAAGGCGCGGCTGCGTAAGGTGATGCGGCCCAGGCGCAGTTCGTTCTGCGAACTGATCGCCTGCATGGCGTTGCGCACGATATTGAGCACGGCCTGGATCATCTGTTCGCGGTCGATCAGGACATCCGGCAGGCTTGGGTCGTAGTCGCGCACCAATGTGATGCAGCCCTGGCTTTCGGCTTCGACCAGGCTGCAGACCCGCTCCAGTACTTCATGGATGTTGGTCATGGCCAGCGAGGGCAGCTTGTTCGAGCCCAGCATGCGGTCGACCAGGTTGCGCAGGCGGTCGGCCTCCTCGATGATCACATTGGTGTAGTCGCGCAGGCCGTCCTCGGGCAGCTCGCGGGCCAGCAGCTGGGCGGCGCCGCGGATGCCCCCGAGGGGGTTCTTGATTTCGTGAGCCAGGCCCCGCACCAGCATCTTTGTGGTTTCCTGTTTGCTCAGTTGCGCCTCTTCCTTGGTGATGCGCAGCAGCCGGTCGCGCGGGTGCACCTCCAGCAGCAGCAGGGTCTGGCCCTGGTGCAGGATTGGCGTTACCGCGTAGTCGACCGTGATCGTCTGCCCGGTCAGGGACGTCAGTTGTGCTTCGCGTTTGGTAAACGGGTGCGCCTGCTCGACCGCCTGGCGCAACGAACTGAGCGCCTCGGTCGATTCAGTGAACAGTTCGCTGATGAACTGCCCGTGACTGCGCTGGCCACTGACCGCCAGTAACATTTCTGCAGCTGGGTTCATGTATTCCAGGCGCAGCTCACCGTTGAGCAATAGCGTGGCGGTGGTCAGGTTGTCCAGAAGCAGACGGTGCTGTGCATCGCTGATGGTCATAAGGCGTCGTTGACCTCTTTTGGCGCTTGTCTGGCAGGGTGCAGCCAGAACCCGGGGCGCAGTGAATCCGCTGATTCCAGTTTCAGTGCATAAAATGCAAGAAACAAACCAAAGCTCCGAAAAGAAGCGGAATTGTCCGATCAGCACCCGAAATCGCGCAGATTCGCACCAGAATGTTCTGGTTTAACGTTTCTTGTGACCTTTTTTGGGGTGCATTCAAGGGCGTCGCTCGCAAGAATGCACCAATAAGGAGCATAGAGCTTTCAGGATTTATCGCACAATTGACCGGTGGCGCGAACCAAGGCCTGGTGCAGTGGCTGGGGCGCGGACCGGCCGGCCAGTTCCTTGGCCAGCCGTGTGCTGCAGCCTGCCGCGGGCTCACGGTCGAAGGCTGCCAGCTTTTGCAGGAGTGTGCCCTGCAGGTCATCCAGTTGCGGGCGGATGTCTGTCTGCAAGTCGCGGCGTTGCGTGTGCGGCGCCGCGCCCTCGCGGTGCCAGTCGGACAGCAGGGTGTATTGCAGCAACTTGTTGGCTTCCATCTGGTCGGCGAAAAACGCCTCGGCGCGTTGGGGTGCCAGGCCGTGGCCAGGTGCGGCAGCACGGACATTCGCCAGCACTTGTTGCTCGCGCAGCGTTGCCTGCACGGGCTGGCCAGTGTCCCACTTGTGCAGCGCCACGGCTTCAGCCAGGGCCAGGCGACGTTCGATGTTGTCGAGCAGCGCGGACAGCGCCGTATCCGGCGGGGCTTCTGCAGTGCAACCGGTCAGGGCCAATACAGCCACTGCGGCGAAGGGGAAATGACGCATGACAGACCTCCAGAGCATAGGGTGAAGGCCCGAGTGTGGCGGTGTTGGCTGATCCTCGGGGGTAGGACGCTTCCGAAAATAGTGACGGCAGAAACGAAAACGGCCTCCCGAGGGAGGCCGTTTGATCAGCTCACCGGCGCCGGGCGCCGATCAGATCAGCAGCTGTAGTACAGCTCGTACTCCAGCGGGTGCACGAAGGTGCGGACCTTGATTTCTTCTTCGCTCTTGAGCTCGATGAAGGCGTCGATGAAGTCGTCGGAGAACACGCCGCCCTTGGTCAGGAACGCACGGCCTTTATCCAGCTCTTCCAGAGCTTCTTTCAGGCTGCCGCACACTTGCGGGATGTTCTTGGCTTCTTCTGGCGGCAGGTCGTACAGGTTCTTGTCGGCCGCGTCGCCTGGGTGGATCTTGTTCTGGATACCGTCCAGGCCAGCCATCAGCAGCGCTGCGAAGGCCAGGTACGGGTTGGCCGATGGGTCCGGGAAGCGGGCTTCGATACGGCGGGCTTTAGGGCTGCCAACGTAAGGAATACGGATCGAAGCGGAACGGTTGCGCGCCGAGTAGGCCAGCATCACCGGGGCTTCGAAACCTGGAACCAGACGCTTGTACGAGTTGGTCGATGGGTTGGTGAAGCCGTTCAGGGCCTTACCGTGCTTGATGATACCGCCGATGAAGTACAGGGCGGTGTCGGACAGGCCGGCATAGCCTTCGCCGGAGAAGGTGTTCTTGCCGTCTTTCCAGATCGACATGTGCACGTGCATGCCCGAACCGTTGTCGCCGTACAGTGGCTTCGGCATGAAGGTAGCGGTACGGCCGTAGGCGTCGGCAACGTTGTGCACAACGTACTTCAGCGCCTGGACTTCGTCAGCCTTCTTCACCAGGGTGTTGAACTTGACACCGATTTCGTTCTGGCCGGCAGTTGCCACTTCGTGGTGGTGAACTTCGACGGTCTGGCCCATTTCTTCCAGTGCGTTGCACATGGCAGTACGGATTTCGTGGTCGTGGTCGAACGGCGGAACTGGGAAATAGCCGCCTTTCACGCCTGGGCGGTGGCCTTTGTTGCCGCCTTCCACGTCAGCGCCGGTCATCCACGAGCCTTGCTCGGAGAAGATCTTGAACATCGAGCCGGAGATGTCCGACTGGAACTTGACTTCGTCGAAGATGAAGAACTCTGGCTCCGGGCCGGCGAAGACAGTGTCACCGATGCCGGTGCTCTTCAGGTACTCTTCGGCACGCTTGGCGATGGCACGTGGGTCGCGGTCGTAGCCCTGCATGCTCGACGGGTCGACGATGTCGCAGGTGATGATCAGGGTTGGTTCTTCGGTGAACGGGTCCAGCACGGCGGTTTCGTCAACCGGCATCAGGATCATGTCGGAAGCTTCGATGCCTTTCCAGCCAGCGATGGAGGAACCGTCGAACATCTTGCCGACTTCGAAGAAGTCTTCGTCCAGCGCATCGCGCGCCGGCATGGTCACGTGGTGCTGAGTACCTTTGGTGTCCGTGAAACGCAGATCAATCCACTTGACGTCATGATCTTTGATGAGTTGAACCGACTTCGACATGTTGTCCTCCGGATGGTCTAGAGCGCGGTGGGCCGCTGCCCTGGAAAAAGGGTGTTGCCGGGCGCGGATAGTCGGCCAAGCTTACCTGCCTCACAAGGGAGCAAATTGCATGCCAGTGCCCGAAAATGGCGAGCGCGGGATAAAAGGGGGCGTTTGCGGGCATTTTGCGGGGGGCTGGGCTTGGAATGTGCACTTTTTAGATGCGGATTTTGGTATTGGTGCACCGGTATGGTGCACGACCTGGAGGGTGTGCTTTCTTTGAGGGCTTCATCGCCTGTGAGATCGAGCGCCGCCCGCGCGGCGCATCGCGAGCTGCGCTCGCTCCTACGTTTGTTTCGGGCCAATTATTCCTGTGGGATT